>NZ_JYDF01000100.1:0-44649 GCF_003263525.1 Rahnella sp. NRRL B-41462
ACGGCTTGCAAATGTAATCATCGGCACCGATTTCCAGGCCAAGCAGGCGGTCGATCTCTTCGGTTTTGGCGGTCACCATCATGATCGGGACATCAGAGAACTGGCGGATATCGCGGCAAATCGACAGGCCACTGCTGCCCGGCAGCATCAGATCCAGAAGGATCAGCGCCGGTGGCTGATTTTTAACCAGCGTAATCACGTCGTGCCCGTCCGGCAACCATTGGGTGGCATAGCCGGCGGCTTCCAGGTAGTCGATCAGCAACTGGGCGAGTTTAGGTTCATCTTCCACGATCAGAATTTTCAACGGCGCAGGGCCGGACAGTACAGAGTCGTTCATTCAGTTTCTCAGGCCATGTGGAACAGAAAGGGGCAGGACGATGGTAATGCGCACGCCACCTGCCGGAGAGTGGCTGGCGCTGATTTGCCCGCCGTGGGCTTCGACGATATTCTGGCAAATCGCCAGACCTAAACCCGAGCCGCCGCTGGCGCGGTTACGCGAGCCTTCGGTGCGGTAAAATCGTTCAAAAATACGGATCAGTTGTTCATCACTGATGCCCGGCGCGCTGTCCTGGAACATCAGATGCAGCGTTTTTTCGCGAATTTCTCCCAGAATTTCCAGGCCGCCATTTGGGTCAGTATAGCGCAGGCTGTTTTCCAGCAGATTGTTGATAAGTTGCGACAACCGCTGCGGGTCACCAAATACTTCGGCGCTTTCCGGCAGATGGCTGGTGAGCGTTAAATGTTTGTTGTGGAAACGATCGCGCGAACCGGCCTCTGCCAGTTGCACCAGATGTACCACATCAGTGTCGACTTTACGGTACGCCAGCGCACCGGCATCAGACAGCGAAAGCTGGTGCAGGTCATCGACCAGTTTGGTCAGAATCGATACTTCAGATTGCAGTGATTCCAGTGAACCGACTGTCATTTTTCGCACACCGTCCTGCATGGCCTCCAGCTCACCGCGCAATACCGCCAGCGGAGTGCGTAATTCGTGAGAAATATCCGCCATGAATGCCCGGCGCATTTGCTCGTTTTTCTCCAGCGTCATTGCCAGCTGGTTAAAGTCCTGCGCCAGTTTCCCCAGTTCGTCTTCACTGTCGACCTCCACGCGGGTGCTGAAATTTCCTGCGGCAAGCTGGTGGGTGCCATTCACCAGCCGTTTTACCGGCGCGAGCATTCCGCGGGATAAAACCCAGGTTACGGCGGCGGCCAGCAGTGCAGTAAAGGCGACAATCATCCAACTGGTCCGGCTTTGCTGGCGCTCAAAGTTGATATCGGCATCGCGGGTCAGGCGCTCAGCAGGTGTGGAAATTACCGAACCGATGACGACGCCATCAACGGTCATCACGCGGCGCGGTCCCTGCAGATCGGGGGGAACAGGCTGATCGTAACCACCGATCCGGCGATCGTGACTGTCGAGGATCCAGAATTTTGTCCGCCAGCCCTGCGGTGGCATTCTCGGGCTGCTGTTTTGTTCAAATGAGCGCATCAGCTGATAGATTAACCGGTCATTTGTTTCCAAAAATTCCCAGTTGCCATGCTGCTTGTACTGCTCCTGCAATGTGTCCGCCAGCAGCTCGACACGCTGTTCATTGCTTTGGCGGATGTAGTCAATAAAGCCCCGTTCGAAGCTCATCCGTACGCCCCAGTTCATGGTGATCAACACCAGCGCGCAGGTACAAAAGATGGCCATAAACAGCTTGGCAGTGATACCAGGTTTCATGATTTTCTCATCGGATCGGGGGAGCCGGCCTCAGCACGACGACGGCTAATGATGGCATTTTTCTGCGTGTCAGGCGGCACTTTGGAAAATACCCAGGCGGGCAGGGCAATCACCAGTGCCATTGACATGTAGCAATACAGGAAAGCGGTGTGCAGGGTGCTGCTGTCAGGCGTAATCGCTTGCTGATGTGCAAACAGGCCAATCAGCAACCCGGCGACGCTGACACCGAGGCTCATCGACAATTGCATGATCATCGACAGTAAGCTGTTGCCGCTGCTGGCAAGGCGCGGCGGCAAATCTTTGAGCGTAAGAGTATTCATCGACGAGAAGCGCAGGGAGTTCACCATTCCCTGGAAGAAAAGCACAATCGGGATCATCCACATGGCGCCATAAATCGCCACCAGCGGGAAGATAAGCGTAATCAGTGCCAGCAGCAAGGTGGCGCTGACCAGTGCAGAACGGTAACCCAGCTGATTTACCAGCCGGACCACCACGCGTTTCATCCCCATGCTGCCCAGCACCATCGGGATCATCATCAGCCCGGCGTGGAAGGGCGTAAAGCCCATCCCGAGTTGCAGAAAGACCGGCGTCATAAATGGCAACATGCCGCTGCCGATACGTCCCAGCAGGCTGCCGATCAGACCGATCTTAAAGGTCGGTGTATGGAACAGGCGCAGGGAAAACAGTGCCGAGAGATTGCCGCGCGCATGCATCCAGTAAATGCCCAGCGCGCCGCCACCGGCCACCACCAGCAATACGATTTCCAGCGCCGTCAGCCCCATGCTGCGGCTGCCTTCCAGTGCCAGCGTCAGCGTCGCCATACACACGGCCAGCATGACAAACCCGCTGATATCAAAGCGCCGGGTCTGCATTTTATAATTTGGCATGATCATTAATGTGGCGATGCAACCGGCCAGACCGACCGGCAGATTGATCAGAAAAATCCAGTGCCAGCTGGCATATTGCACCAGAAAACCACCCAGCGCCGGACCCAGTAACGGACCGACCTGACCGGGCAGTGTCACCATCGTCATCGCTGCCATGTATTCGCTGCGCGGGACAATTTTCAGCACCGTCAGCCGTCCGACCGGCACCATCATCGCGCCGCCGATCCCCTGAACTATGCGCGACATCACCAGTTCACGCAGGCTTTCCGATTGCGCGCACAGTAGCGAGCCGAGCGTGAACAGCACAATGGCTGAAAAGAATACCCACTTCACACCGACTTTATCCGCCAGCCAGCCGCTCGCCGGTAACATCACCGCAACCGTCAGCACATAAGCGACAATAACCGAATGCATGTGCAGCGGGTTTTCGCCCAGACTGCGGGCCATGGACGGCAGGGCAGTATTGACGATCGTGGTGTCGAGGGCCTGCATAAAGAAGCCAAAGGCGACGATCCACAATTGCCAGCGAACCGAAGGTGGCAGCGGCGTGGAAGGCGATAAGGTGTCAGTATTTTCAGATTTCATGAGTCATCGCATCAGCACAATCATTTTTGTGGCATTTCAGGAGGGAATTCACCTGCAGACCGGCTCACAGTGTAGCCAGAATGTTTCAGCAGAAAATGGAGGAAATAAGGAGAGTCTTTCCCATTTTTTGACAATTCCTCTGACAATAAAGAATAGCTTTCAGCCTGACATTTTATATCAAAATGCTAAGGTTGACCTTTGACCATGAACCGTTCGCACGCAAAGTAAGTCTAATCTGAACTTATAAAGGGAGAGAATGATGAGCAAAAGAGAACTGGGTCGTTCAGGTATTCAGGTGCCGCTGTTAACCTTTGGTGGCAATGTATTTGGCTGGACCGTCGATCAGGCTGCCTCGTTTAACCTGCTGGATGCCTTGCTGGATCATAAACTGAATTTCATCGATACGGCAGATGTGTACTCGAGCTGGGTTGAAGGCAACAAAGGGGGAGAATCCGAAACCATCATCGGCAACTGGCTGAAAAAATCCGGTAAGCGTGACCAGATCATTCTCGCCACCAAAGTCGGTAAGCCGATGGGCGAAGGTAAAGTCGGTTTGTCGCCGCGCTATATTAAAGAAGCGGTAGAAGCCTCTCTGAAACGTCTGCAAACAGATTATATCGATTTGTATCAGTCACATGATGACGATGCGGATACACCGCTGGCCGAAACTATGGCGGCATTTGACGCGTTAATCAAAGAAGGGAAAGTGCGCGCCGTCGGGGCATCTAACTACAGTGCGCCGCGTCTGGCCGAAGCGCTGAAAGTCAGCCAGGAAAACGGGCTGGCACGTTATGAAACGCTGCAACCACAATACAATTTGTATGACCGCAAAGTGTATGAGGAAGCGCTGGAAAAAGTCGTGACAGATAATGGTCTGGGCGTCATCAACTTCTATGGCCTGGCCGCCGGCTTTCTGACCGGGAAATATCGAACCAAAGCCGATGCCGGTAAGAGTAAACGCGGCGAAAACGTGATTGCGCGTTGCCTGAATGAGCGCGGCCTGAAAGTATTGGCCGGACTGGATCAGGTGGCTGAGAAGCATGGCGCACAACCGGGACAGGTTGCACTGGCCTGGCAGATTGCCCGCCCGGGCATTACCTCACCGATCGTCAGTGCGACCTCCCTGCAACAGCTCAATGAACTGGCGCAGGCCGCAACCCTGAAACTCGATGATACCGATACCAGGACCTTAAATGACGCCAGTGCCTGGTAAATCCGGGATCTGAGATATAAAAAAACCGCCTGATTCAGGCGGTTTGCGTTTATCTGCATCTTTAAATCTTAACGGAACAACGTTTGTGCCCAGCGCGCCAGACCGGCGGTGACCGAGCCAAAATCATTCCCTCCGACCAGCGGGATACCCGGTAACTGAGCCTGCAACGCAGCACGTAATAACGGTGAACGCGCACTGCCACCGGTCAGGTAAATTACATCCGGTTTAATTTCGCTGCTGGCAAGTGCCAGACTGACCTGCTCCTGAATACGTTCCAGTGGCTGAGAAATCGCTTCGCTCAGTTGTTGCTGGCTGATCGTTTCTGCCAGACCCGATTCAATGAAGTCCATTGCCGCCGTTACGCTTTCATGTTCAGACAGTGCAATCTTACTTTCTTCCGCTGCACGAACCAGACGGTAGCTCAGACGTTGTTGCTGAATTTTCAGCAGGCGTTTGATCAAATCAGGCTGTGCTGCATCGCGGATCAGATCACGCAACATGCGGCCATTCGCCACACTATAGAAATCCAGTTGCGCCGGAACGTCGTTGGTCGCGACGGCATTCCAGTAAGGCAGGGCCGGAATAGCGATACCTTTCTGGGTTTCACTGCCCATACCAAATTGTGGTGTCAGTTGCTTGAATGCGGTCATGATATCCAGATCATTACCGCCGACGCGGCAACCACTATGGCCGAGCAGGCTGTTCTGACGCTCTGCTTTATCACGCCATTGTGGCCCCATCAGCAGCACCGAGCAGTCGGTGGTACCGCCGCCGATATCGACAACCAAAACCGTTTTCTCTTCGGTCAGTGTGGCTTCGAAATCCAGACCTGCCGCCACCGGTTCAAACTGGAAAGCGATATCGCGGAAACCTGCGCGTTCAGCCGCACGCTGCAAAATCCCCTGCGCCTGGGCATTGGCCTCTTCACCCCCCATACCCTGAAAGTTAATCGGGCGGCCGATAACGGTCTGTTCAATACTTTCCTGCAAGACGGATTCAGCCTGGCGTTTGATGTGGAACATCATCGCGCAAACCAGATCTTCGAACAGAGCGATCTGTTGAGGTTTCAGGCCATTTGCGCCAAGGAACGATTTTGGCGAACGCACAAAGTACACTTCTTCCGGATCTTCCATATAGGTCGAAAGCGCCTGCAAACCGAAGTTTACGCTGTTGGCATTGACCGGAATATCTTCCTCGCGGTTAAAGCTGATACTGCGACGCAGCAGCGCCAGATTTTCATCACTGCCTGCCGGAACCTGTCCGTGACGGTTCAGCCATTCGCTGACCGCTTCACGTGTCGGCGCACAAAGCATGGAGGGTAAGTAAGGATCGTTATTTTCGAGCGCCAGAAGGTGAGCGTTATTGTCACGCATCACCGCAACGGAGCAATTCGCTGTACCGTAGTCAAATCCAATAAACATCATTGTTCCCCATGCCAAAGAAGGGACGGGACTTTACCGGAGAGAGCGAGATTCATCAAGTCAGATGGGCGGTACAATTCTGAGGAAGTCCCTCTCCTGGGACGGAGAGGGAACAAAGGGCGGAGAATTACTTCATTTCTATCACTTCAATAGCCCCTGTGCTTTCGCGACGACATTATCAGCGGTAAAGCCGAACTCTTTAAACAGTTGCTCTGCGGGTGCGGATTCCCCGAAGGTTGTCATGCCGACAATGGCACCGTTAAGGCCTACATACTTGTACCAGTAATCGGCGATACCGGCTTCAACAGCGACGCGTGCGGTCACCGTTTTCGGCAGAACAGACTCACGGTACGCTGCGTCCTGCTGATCGAAAACATCGGTGGACGGCATGGAAACCACGCGAACCCTGGTACCCAACGCGGTCAGTTTCTCTGCGGCTTCCACCGTGATGCCGACTTCAGAGCCGGTGGCAATCAGGATAACGTCCGGTGTGCCGTCAGAATCTTTCAGTACATAACCGCCGCGAGCTACGTTAGCCAGTTGCTCAGCCGTACGGGGCTGCTGAGTCAGGTTCTGGCGCGAGAAGATAAGTGCAGAAGGACCGTCAGTACGTTCGATGGCGTATTTCCAGGCGATAGCTGATTCTACCTGATCGCCCGGACGCCATGTGTTCATGTTTGGCGTCACACGCAGGCTGGCCATTTGTTCTACCGGCTGGTGCGTCGGGCCGTCTTCACCCAGACCGATAGAGTCATGGGTATACACGAACACGTTGCGGATTTTCATCAGTGCCGCCAGACGAACGGCGTTACGGGCATATTCCACGAACATCAGGAATGTCGCCGAATACGGCAGGAAACCGCCGTGCAGGGCGATACCGTTAGTGATGGCGGTCATGCCAAATTCACGGACACCGTAGTGAATGTAGTTACCCGCTTTATCGTCACCGATAGATTTTGAACCAGACCACATCGTCAGGTTACTTGGCGCAAGGTCCGCAGAACCGCCGAGGAATTCAGGCAGGATTTTACCGAAGGATTCCAGGGCGTTTTGCGAGGCTTTACGGCTGGCAATATTGGCCGGTTTCGCCTGCAATTCTTCGATGTATTTCTGCGTTTCGCTTTGCCAGTTAGCAGGCAGTTTGCCGCTCACACGGCGCTCAAATTCTGCGGCCAGTTGCGGATAGGCTTTTGCGTAAGCCGCAAATTTCTCGTTCCAGGCTTTCTCTTTCGCTTTACCGGCTTCTTTGGCATCCCACTGGGCGTAGATATCCTGCGGGATTTCGAAAGGCGGGGAGTTCCAGCCGATATGTTTACGGGTGGCTGCAACTTCATCATCGCCCAGCGCAGCGCCATGCGCGCCGTGGGTGCCGGCTTTGTTCGGTGAGCCGAATGCAATCACGGTTTTGCATAGCAACAGCGACGGTTTGTCGGTCACCTTGCGGGCTTCTTCGATGGCGGCTTTTACGGCGTCAGGATCATGCCCGTCAATACCGCGGATCACATGCCAGTGATAGGCTTCAAAGCGTTTGGCGGTGTCATCGGTGAACCAGCCTTCAACATGGCCGTCGATGGAGATACCGTTGTCATCATAAAACGCAATCAGCTTGCCGAGCTTCATGGTGCCGGCGAGTGAACAGGCTTCGTGTGAGATGCCTTCCATCATGCAGCCGTCGCCTAAAAAGGCGTAGGTGTAGTGGTTCACGATGTCGTGATTTTCACGGTTAAACTGAGCTGCAAGCGTGCGCTCGGCAATCGCGAAACCTACGGCGTTAGCGATACCCTGACCCAGCGGGCCGGTGGTGGTTTCGACGCCCGGTGTATAGCCGAATTCCGGGTGCCCAGGCGTTTTCGAATGCAACTGGCGGAAGTTTTCCAGCTCTTTCATTGGCAGATCGTAACCCGTCAGGTGCAGCAGGCTGTATTGCAGCATTGATCCGTGTCCGTTAGACATCAGGAAGCGGTCGCGATCGGCCCATTTCGGGTTGGTCGGGTTGTGATTCATGTAATCACGCCACAGCACTTCAGCGATATCCGCCATTCCCATTGGTGCGCCGGGATGGCCTGAGTTCGCTTTTTGAACGGCATCCATGCTCAGGGCACGGATCGCATTCGCAAGTTCTTTACGAGAGGGCATATTCACTCCATCTGTTTTTTTCAAAGCTAAAGTTCAGCGCTTAAATTGAGTTAAAACTAAAGTTGTGCTGACAGCATATCTTCGAGTTTTTTCTGATCGACGGCGAACTGGCGGATACCTTCGGCCAGTTTATCTACCGCCATCGCATCCTGATGATGTTCCCAGAGGAATTCAGCCTGAGTCAGCGGTGCAGGCTTTTTACCCGCCTGAGAGGACGGCTGCAGTTTGCGTTCAACCGGCGCGTCACTGGCTTTTAGCTCTTCCAGCAGGTTGGGAGAAAGGGTCAGGCGGTCACAGCCTGCCAGTGCCAGAATTTGTTCCACTTTGCGGAAACTGGCACCCATGATGACGGTCTCGTAACCGTGGGATTTGTAGTATTCGTAGATATCCCGGACAGATTTCACGCCCGGATCTTTTTCAACGTCGTAAGTGGCATTGGGCTCTTTGGCTTTGTACCAGTCGTAGATACGGCCAACGAAGGGAGAAATCAGGTAGACACCGGCTTCGGCGCAGGCGCGTGCCTGAGCAAAGGAGAACAGCAGGGTCAGGTTACAGTTGATGCCTTCTTTTTCCAGTTCTTTGGCGGCCTGAATGCCTTCCCACGTAGACGCCAGTTTGATCAGAATGCGCGATTTATCAATGCCATGATCCTGATATAAACCAATCAGTTTGCGGGCTTTTTCGATACACAAATCCCGGTTAAATGACAGGCGGGCATCCACTTCTGTCGAGACGCGCCCCGGTACACTTTTCAGAATTTCGGCCCCGATATTGACGGCCAGTTTATCTGTGGCATTGATCACCTGAGCTTCTTTGCTGCCGCCTTGCTTGCGGGCATAGTCCAGCGCGTCTTTAACCAGGTTTTGGTATTGTGGCAGGTCGGCTGCTTTGAGGATCAGCGAAGGATTGGTCGTCGCATCCTGAGGCTCGAAATGACGGATAGATTCAATGTCACCGCTGTCGGCAACGACGGTGGTGATTTTTTTTAGTGCGTCTAACTGGTTCATCTCTTAGCTCCTTGGCGAGAAAAAACGATACAGCAATAAGGTCGAACGACTCTCTTTCGTAGGGCTCCTACCCTGCATCATCCGGTTAACAAACTGAATGCGCTTTTTCTGATTACTGCAATGGGTCTCAACAATGGCGGCCCCTGTTGCCCGTCAAACTGAGCGTCTGGCGAGAAAAGCGCAAGGACAAACTTTAAGCTTAGTGCATTTTTACGAGACGTCTTCCATGAATGAAAAGTAATCAATGTAACCGCTAATTTTTGGTCGTGATCCGCGTTTAGTCGTGGCAGGGTTATCTATACTGGTCAGCGGGAAAACCAGATGCTGATATTTCCCCGTACCCTACAAAAACAAGAAAAGGATCCTGCAATGGACGAACAACTCAAGCAAAGTGCGCTCGATTTCCATGAGTTTCCGGTGCCCGGAAAAATTCAGGTTTCGCCCACCAAGCCTCTTGCGACACAACGTGATCTGGCGCTGGCCTATTCTCCGGGTGTTGCTGCCCCGTGTCTGGAGATCGCTAAAGATCCACTTGCGGCATACAAATACACCGCACGCGGCAATCTGGTGGCGGTGATTTCCAATGGTACTGCCGTTCTCGGACTGGGGAATATCGGTGCACTGGCAGGGAAACCGGTGATGGAAGGCAAGGGCGTATTGTTCAAAAAATTCGCCGGTATCGATGTTTTTGATATCGAAGTGGATGAGAACGATCCCGATAAACTGATCGATGTGATTGCCGCACTAGAGCCGACATTCGGTGGCATCAATCTTGAAGATATCAAAGCGCCGGAATGTTTCTACATTGAAAAAAAGCTTCGGGAACGCATGAAAATCCCGGTGTTTCATGACGATCAGCACGGCACCGCCATTATCTGTACTGCCGCAGTATTAAATGGTCTGCGCGTGGTTGGGAAAAGCATTTCCGATGTGCGGCTGGTCGTTTCCGGCGCAGGGGCTTCCGCTATCGCCTGCCTGAATTTGCTGGTGGCGCTGGGGCTGAAACGCCACAACATCACGGCCTGCGATTCCCGTGGTGTGATTTATCAGGGGCGTGAAGAAAATATGGCCGAAACCAAAGCGGCGTATGCCATTGCAGATAACGGCCAGCGTACGCTGGCCGATGCAATCCCGGATGCGGACATTTTCCTGGGCTGTTCCGGCCCCGGCGTGCTGACGCAGGAGATGGTGAAAACCATGGCCAAAGATCCGCTGATTCTGGCGCTGGCCAATCCGGAGCCGGAGATTTTACCGCCGCTGGCAAAAGCCGTCCGGCCGGATGCCATTATCTGCACCGGACGCTCGGATTACCCGAATCAGGTGAACAATGTGCTGTGTTTCCCGTTCATTTTCCGCGGCGCGCTGGATGTCGGGGCGACCACCATTAATGAAGAAATGAAACTGGCCTGCGTTCATGCTATCGCGGATCTGGCGATGGCCGAACAAAGTGATGTGGTGGCTTCCGCTTACGGTGAAGAAGAGCTGTCTTTCGGCCCCGAATATATTATTCCTAAGCCTTTTGACCCGCGTTTGATCGTGAAAATTGCGCCTGCGGTGGCGAAAGCTGCAATGGATTCCGGTGTGGCCATGCGCCCGATTGAGGATCTGGAAGCGTATACCGAAAAACTCGCCGAGTTCGTCTACAAAACCAATCTGTTCATGAAACCCATTTTCTCGCAGGCGAAGAAAGACGCTAAACGGGTGGTGATGGCAGAAGGAGAAGAGGAGCGCGTACTGCATGCCACGCAGGAGCTGATTTCCCTCGGGCTGGCGAAGCCAATTCTGGTCGGGCGTCCCAGTGTCATCGCTATGCGCATCAAAAAGCTCGGCCTGCAACTGGAAGCGGGACGGGACTTTGAAGTGGTGAACAACGAATCTGATCCGCGTTTTAATGAATACTGGCGTGAATATTATGAGCTGATGAAACGGCGCGGTGTATCGCAGGAGCAGGCGCGTCGGGCAGTGATCGGCAATCCGACACTGATTTCTGCCATCATGCTGCTGCGCGGAGAAGCCGATGCGATGATTTGCGGCACGGTTGGCACCTATCATGAGCATTACGATATCGTGGAGAATGTATTCGGGTTTCGCAAAGGTACACATGTTGCCGGGGCGATGAATGCGCTGTTGCTGCCGAGCGGCAACACTTTTATTGCGGATACCTACGTCAATGATGACCCGACGCCGGAACAACTGACGGAAATCACGCTGATGGCGGCAGAAACGGTGAGGCGGTTTGGCATTGAGCCGAAAGTGGCGCTGTTGTCGCATTCCAGTTTTGGTACATCAGACAGCCCGGCTGCGCTGAAAATGCGGCGTACGCTGGAGCTGATTAATGAGCGTGCTCCTGATCTGGAAATTGACGGTGAGATGCACGGCGACGCGGCGCTGGTCGAAAGCATCCGCCAGGACATCATGCCGGACAGCCCGCTGAAAGGTTCAGCAAATATTCTGATCATGCCGAACATGGAATCAGCACGTATCAGTTACAACCTGTTGCGGGTGTCGTGTTCGGAAGGAGTGACCGTCGGACCGGTGCTGATGGGGGTGTCGAAACCGGTACATATTCTGACGCCAATTGCATCGGTCAGGCGAATAGTCAATATGGTGGCGCTGGCTGTCGTTGAAGCACAAACCGAGCCTTTATAAACACCGTATAGTGAGAAAAACGGGCCTCATAGCGAGGCCCGTTTTTCTCAATCGCTGGCTCAGTATTTTACTTCGCCGATACGCTCCAGCGCATCGACGATCAGATCCCAGAAACGCTGATGATCAAGTTTAACTGCCACTTGTGTATGGCAATCCGGCGGAGCTGGGACGCGGAAATCGGCTACTGTCATGCCCAGCGTTAAAGTGCCGGTCAGTTCGATATCCACCGGCACTTTTTGCACGGTCATTACGTTCGGATCAATCACGTAAGCCACAGCACAAGGATCATGAACCGGTGGAGAATCAAAGCCCTGACGGTCTTTGTAGCTCAGACCAAAGAACTCCAGCAACTCACCGACAAATTTAGCGGGCTGAGTACCCACAGCGGCAATGCGCGCGGCGACTTCTGGTGTCGCCAGCGCCTGATGGGTTAAATCCAGTCCGACCATGGTCAGCGGCCATTTTTCGTTGAACACGATATGCGCGGCTTCAGGGTCAATCTTGATATTGAATTCTGCGACCGCACTCCAGTTACCCACGTGATAACCGCCGCCCATCAGCACGACTTCCTTCACGCGTTCAGCAATGCGCGGTTCTTTGCGCACCGCCATGGCTATGTTGGTCAGCCCGCCAGTGGGTACCAGCGTGATAGTTTTCGGTGGATGAGACATGATCAAATCAATGATCAAATCGATAGCGTGAACCGGCTCCAGCGTAATGACGGCTTCCGGCAGCACCGGCCCGTCAAGACCTGATTCGCCGTGGATTTCGTCAGCCACTTCAATCTGACGCACCAGCGGACGGGTTGCGCCCGCCGCAAACGGCACGCCGGTCAGATTAATAACACGCGCCACGGCAAGGGCATTGCGGGTGACTTTCTCCAGCGTTTGATTGCCGACGACCGTAGTAACGGCCAGCAACTCAATTTCCGGGTTACCGTGAGCCAGTAACATCGCGATAGCGTCGTCGTGCCCCGGATCGCAATCAAGGATGATCTTTTTGACCATTTTTTATTCCTTTAATTAATGTAGTGGTACGTCGGTTTCGTCAGCCAGATCGGATTATTTTTTAGCGTGTTGCAGCCACTTATCCAGTTCATTGGCAAATTGCTGGCGGTCGCGCTGATTAAGCGCGGGTGGTCCGCCGGTCTGTACGCCGCTGGCGCGCATGGTGTCCATGAAATCACGCATATTCAGACGTTCTTTAATGGTTTCAGTCGTGTAACGCTCGCCGCGTGGGTTGAGCGCAACACCACCTTTTTCAATCACTTCCGCTGCCAGCGGAATATCGGCGGTGATCACCAGATCGCCGGGTTCGGTGCGTTTCACAATTTCGTTATCCGCAACGTCGAAACCCGCTTCTACGCGTAAGGTGCGCAGGAATTTTGACGGCGGTGTGCGGATGATCTGGTTGGCAACCAGTGTCACCATCATGCCGGTGCGTTCCGCGGCGCGGAACAGCACTTCTTTAATGACGTTCGGACAGGCGTCTGCATCAACCCAGATTTGCATCAGTTTGGCGCTCCGTTTTCAGATAAGCCCTTTTCAGCCAGCCAGTCGCGAACTGGCAGGAAATCGCTGTAAAGCGCGGCCTCCGGGCTGCCTTCTTCAGGTTGATAGCCGTATTCCCAGCGCACCAGCGGCGGCATCGACATTAAAATGGATTCTGTACGGCCACCGGTTTGCAGACCAAACAGTGTTCCGCGATCCCACACCAGATTGAATTCGACGTAGCGGCCACGGCGGTAAAGCTGGAACTGGCGCTCGCGTTCGCCCCACGGCAGGGCTTTACGTTTTTCCACTATGGGCAGATAAGCGTCGGTAAAGCCGTTGCCCACGGCCTGCATAAAGCTGAAGCTGGTGTCGAAATCCGGCGAATTCAGGTCATCAAAGAATAAGCCGCCGATACCGCGTGCTTCGTTGCGGTGTTTGATAAAGAAGTAATCGTCGCACCACTTTTTGTATTTCGGGTACACATCATCGCCAAACGGCTGGCAAAGTTGTTGTGCTGTCAGGTGCCAGTGGCGGGCATCTTCTTCAAAACCGTAATAAGGCGTGAGGTCAAAGCCACCGCCAAACCACCAGACCGGTGCTTCGCCGGGCTTTTCCGCAATGAAAAAGCGTACGTTGGCGTGGCTGGTTGGCACATAAGGATTCAGCGGATGAATAACCAGTGAAACGCCCATCGCCTGAAAACTGCGACCAGCCAGTTCGGGGCGATGCGCGGTTGCTGAGGCAGGCAGGGTGGCACCGGCAACATGCGAGAAGTTTACCCCCGCCTGTTCAAACACTGCGCCATGGGTCAGCACCCGGCTCTGGCCGCCGCCACCTTCTTCCCGTACCCATTGATCTTCAGAGAACTGGCCGTTGCCATCAGCGGCGGCCAGTTGCTGGCAAATATGATCCTGGAGCTTAAGCAGGAAAGTTTTAACTTGCTGGATGTCGGGAATGGATTGGCTCACGGGCAAACTCGCAGACGTTGACTGAAAAGACATTCAGCGCTTTGCAGGCGCTGAATCAGAAAGAGGAAGTGATTATATACCCAAAATCATCCGGGTCGCCCAGATGCGTCTGCTTTTGGTGGCGGAAGAACTTTACCGTGGCTTGCGTTCATTGGCATCGAAGTAACTGAAGAAATTCACAATACCCTGAGAAATCGCCTGTGCGATCTCGCGACGGAACGCAGTGGTGCTGAGCAACTGTTCTTCCTGGTGATTGGTGATAAACGAAGTTTCCACCAGAATCGACGGGATCGACGGAGATTTCAGAACAGCAAACGCCGCCTGTTCGGTCTGCTGGCTGTGCAGATGGTGGATCGGGCGGATCCTGTCGAGCACGTGATGCCCTAATGTCAGACTGTTTTTGATGGTGTCGGTTTGCACCAGATCGAACAAAACCTGTTGCAGATAATTGTTGTCTTCTTTGGCATATTTCGCGCCCGCGACCAGATCGGCATCGTTTTCTTTTTTTGACATATACCGCGCCATTGTGCTGCTGGCACCGCGATTAGAGAGGGCGAAAACAGACGCGCCGGAAGCGGTGGGGCTGGTGTAACCATCGGCATGAATCGAGACAAACAAATCGGCCTGATGCTGATGCGCCAGTTCAACGCGCTGATAAAGCGGAATAAAGTGATCAGAGTCACGGGTCAGTTTAACTTCAATATGACTTTGTTCGCCGAGGAATTCCCGCACATAGTTGGCGATTTCCAGCACGACGTGTTTTTCTTCCGAGCCTTCATGACCGACCGCACCGGAATCGATGCCGCCATGGCCGGGGTCAATCATCACCAGTTTTTTTGCGCCTGGCGGTTTAGGGGCCGGGGCTGATTTGGTGATGTGTTCCTGCTGCGCAGCGCTGGCAGAGCGCGAACCGAATGCGGCAATCGCTAATCCCAGCCCGGACAACAATAGCTGGCGACGTGTGGCGGTGGCAGGCAAAGGCTGGAAATGCAGAAATTTGTTCAGAGGGTTTAACATCAGTCCGTTACCGTCAGAAAAGTGCAGAATGCTCTATGTTATAGAGTATCTTTTTTATAGTTTCGATCTGAGAACTATTACTTTTTATGAATATTGTGTCGTGAATGATGTCATGACCGAATAAATATCCGTTGCAGGAAAGGTGTCACGTTGTTTTATGTGAAGATTTTATCGTTCAAAATGGTTTGTAAAGTCCTCAATTTGTGATTTTGATGTTGCGTATCAAACAGATCACGCGATAATCATATAAACCCCTATCAACAGCGGCGAACAGTGATGGAAATTCGCGTATACCGTCAAGAAGATTTTGAAGAAGTACTGACCTTATGGGAGCGCTGCGATTTATTGCGCCCGTGGAATGATCCTGAGCTGGATATTGAACGTAAAATTAACCACAGCCCGGAGTTTTTCCTGGTGGCGGAAGTCGGTGGTGAAGTGGTAGGCACGCTGATGGGGGGGTATGACGGTCATCGTGGTTCGGCGAATTATCTGGGTGTGCATCCGGATTATCGCGGGCGTGGCATTGCCAATGCGCTGGTTAACCGTCTGGAGAAGAAGTTAATCGCCCGCGGCTGCCCGAAGATGAATTTAATGGTGCGTGCTGAAAACGATGCAGTGGTCAGTATGTATGAAAAACTGGGTTATGAAATTTCGGATACTCTTTTGCTTGGCAAACGTTTGATCGAAGATCAAGAGTACTGAAGCTGTTTCCTCAATAAAAAGCCCCGGCAAGTATGACTTTGCCGGGGCTTTTAGTTTTCTGATTTACTTAATCAATTTTACGCTTTTGACATCCACTTCCACAGAGTTCCAGTCTTTATCGACTTTACCTTCAATGCGGATTTTGTCCTTCGGCGACACGTTCTGTCCCTGCCAGCGTTTGCCGTCAATTTCGACATTGAGTGTGCCGGTATTGTCGCGGAAAATGTATTTATCGTGGTCGATACGCTGATCGATAAACCCTTCCAGCATAACCCACTGATCATCTTTCATGGTTTGCGCATCTTTTACTGTACTCAGCGCCGTGGTGCCAGTGAAACCGCCCTGTGCTGCTGGCTGGGTCTGCGACTCCTGCGCTGACGGGCCGTTAAAGCCACCGGTCTGTTGGGCAAATGCAGTCGCTGAACAAAGTGCAATCAGGGTTGCCAGAGTGATCTTCTTCATCATAATAGGTCGTCCTTAATTTAACGTTTCCGGGTACCGGCAACTATGACATCGTTTCGCATGTCTTGCCGTGCTGGAGACCATTAAAACAGACAGTTCTTAACAGTTTCTTAAGCGCATACCCGGCATACTTTACATTGCAGATTATGAATTATTTTGGGTATGTCCTTGAGTGATGGTTAACTTTCACCTTATTTGCAGGAATGTTGTCCTTTTTATGAACCCGGATGATTATAACGACCACGGTATGTTGCGATTGCCGCTGTGGTTCTGGACTATTTTGATTTTGCAGGCGAGGACCTGGTTATTGTTTGTGATGGCCGGCGCATCGCGCCAGCAGGGGAGTGATCTGCTGGCGTTGTTTTATCCTGATCAGCAAAGTTTCTGGTCTGGCATGCTGCTCGGGTTGCCGCCCGCGCTGGTTTTTCTGCTTAGCGGCCGTCGCCATCTGTGGCCGCGTATCTGGCAGGCCGGTTACTGGTTACTCCTGGCAGGGATGTTTATCACTTTCGCATTGCAGGGGCTGGGGCTGTGGCAAAGCACAGATACGATTTCCGGCGTGGATATCGTGCTGGCCTTGCTGGATGCCGCCGCGCTGGCTTACTGGTTACTGAGCCGCCGTCTGCGCGCTTGTTTTGATGCCGCGCGGCGTCTGGCCTGATGCATATTCCATTCGAGGCTGAACTTTTTTACCAGAAAAGTACTCGAACTGGCGCTGAACAATAATGCGTAAATAAATAATAATTTCACTGCCGGTTTATCCGTCAGGCCGCACCGGCCAACGGGAACGGGGAGTATAGGAGTGTACCGAATGACTGTTCGCCTGCGGGTTCGCCCGATGTTACTGGTGCTGCCGCTGATCCTGACCGGCTGTTCGTCGATGTCATCTATGTCATGGCCGGGCGTGTCCTGGTCAGCCATGAATCCGCTTAACTGGTTTGGCAGCAGCCTGACGGTCAGCGACAAAGGGGTGGGTGATATTACAGCCAGCACCCCGCTGACAGAAACGGCCATTAAAGATGCGCTGGACGGCGACTATACCCTGCGCAGCGGTATGTCGATGAGCAACGGCAAAATGCTGAGCTTCTTCCAGGCGATGGACGGTAAAGACGTGAAGATGTCGATCAGCGGTGAGCCGAAAGGTAACGTCCAGCGCGTCGATGTTGTTGATACGAAAGTTGAAAGTGAATGGGGCGTTAAAATCGGTACGCCCTTCAGCGATCTCTACAGCAAGGCTTTCGATGTATGCGTGAAGGGCGAAGGGGACGATGCTGAAAACGTCGAGTGTAAAGCGCCGCAAAGTGCTCACGTGACGTATGTGTTCAGCGGTATCTGGCATGGCCCGGATTCGCTGATGCCTTCGGATGATGCCCTGAAAGACTGGAAGGTCAGCAAAATTATCTGGCGTGCTAATCCTGCGCAGGCCGCTGCCGCGCAATAAACGGGTTTCTCCGCTTAAAAAGCCCTCAATGCCTTGCCTTCGCGCAAGGCATTTTTATTGACATCCGGTATGATATCGCCGGTCAAATTAACGAGGATGAGAAAATGACTCAGGTTCAGAGCGGCATTTTACCCGAACATTGCCGTTTCGCGATTTACATTGAAGCGAAAGCTCAGGGTGACCTGGATGCGCTCCGGCACGGCTGCCGTGCATTTTTGGCCGTACTGGAAGACATGCAGAAAAAATTTCCCACTGAACATCTTGGTGCGGTCGTGGCCTTTGGCAACGATGTATGGCGTGATTTATCCGGAAATCAGGGTGCCGCTGAGCTGAAGTCTTTCGAGCCGCTGGGTAAAGGTCTGGCACCGGCGACGCAGCGCGATATGTTGTTGCACATTCAGTCCCTGCGTCATGACGTGAACTTCGCGCTGGCACAGGCGGCATTGAAAGCCTTCGGCAGTTCAATCACTGTCGAAGAAGAAACCCACGGGTTCCGTGCGCTGGAAGAACGTGACCTCAGCGGTTTTATCGACGGAACTGAAAACCCGAAAGCAGAAGCCCGCGCTCAGGTGGCGATTATTCCTGAAGGCAGTGTTGATGCAGGCGGCAGTTACGTGATGGTTCAGCGCTGGAAACATAATCTGGTGCAATGGGAACGCTTCTCCGTGCAGCAGCAGGAAGATGTTATCGGGCGTACAAAAGAAACCGACGAAGAGCTGGATTCAGAAACTCGCCCGGACACTTCCCACGTCAGTCGTGTTGACCTGAAAGAAGACGGCAAAGGCCTGAAAATTCTGCGCCAGAGCCTGCCTTACGGTACGGCCAGCGGTGAGCACGGTTTGTATTTCATTAGCTATTGCGCCCGTTTGTGGAACATTGAGAAACAGCTGCTGAGCATGTTTGGCGATCTTGATGGCAAACGCGATGCCATGCTGCGCTTCACCCGTCCGGTGACCGGCAGTTATTATTTCGCCCCTTCACTGACCCGACTGTTAGCGCTTTAAGTTCTTCCGGCGCGTTCCGTCGCGGACGCGCCTGCTTCTTCCCTTTTTGTTATTCCCCCATCGCTTGTTAATGCCTTATAGCTTTTCATGCTTGAAAATCACCAAATGGTATATAAAACCGTTACAGCCTGACCCTCAGTTATAAATACACTGTGTGATATTGAGCGACATATATCAGCGTCGCATATCGGTTCACTCACCTAAGGCTAAGCATGAAAACACTCGGATTTACCGGCAATGTGCTGAAAAGTTCTGTGGCGGCATTGTTGCTGGCCAGCGGGGCGGCTTCGGCAACCGAATTGCTCAACAGCTCTTATGATGTGTCCCGTGAACTTTTTGCCGCGCTGAATCCGCCATTCCAGAAACAGTGGGCTGATCAAAATAATGGCGATAAACTCGATATTAAACAGTCGCATGCCGGTTCCTCCAAGCAAGCGCTGGCGATTTTGCAGGGCCTGAAAGCAGATGTGGTGACGTATAATCAGGTGACCGATGTGCAGATTTTGCATGACCGCGGCAACCTGATCCCGGCCAACTGGCAAAGCCGTCTGCCTAATAACAGTTCGCCATTCTATTCCACCATGGCCTTCCTGGTACGTAAGGGCAATCCAAAAAACATTCACAGCTGGGACGATTTAGCACGTCCGGGCGTGAGTCTGGTGTTCCCGAATCCAAAAACCTCCGGTAATGGTCGTTATACCTATCTCGGTGCCTGGGGCGCATTCAATCTGGAAGACAATAAAAACCAGACGCAGACCCGCGAAAAGATGGCGAGTTTCCTGAAAAACGTGCAGGTATTTGATACCGGCGGTCGTGGCGCAACCACCACATTTGTCGAACGTGGACTGGGCGATGTGTTGATCAGCTTTGAATCGGAAGTGAACAACATCCGTAAGCAGTACGGTGATGATAAATATGAAGTGATTGTTCCGAAGGTGGATATTCTGGCGGAGTTCCCGGTCGCCTGGGTGGACAAAAACGTTGAGAAAAATGGCACAGAGAAAGCTGCAAAAGATTATCTGAATTATTTGTGGAGCCCGCAGGCGCAGAAAATCATCACCAGTTTTAACTACCGCGTGTATGACAAAACGGCGATGGCGGCGGCGAAAGAGCAGTTCCCGGAGACCCAACTGTTCAAAGTTGAAGAGCAGTTCGGTGGCTGGCCACAAGTGATGGAAACCCATTTCAGTACCGGCGGTGAGCTGGATAAACTGTTAGAGCAAGGTCACAAGTAATGTTGTTGTCGAGCAAACGCGTATTACCCGGATTCACCCTGAGCCTCGGCAGCAGTTTGTTGTTCGTGTGCCTGGTGCTGTTGCTGCCGCTGAGTGCACTGGTGATGCAGTTGTCACAAATGACACTGGCGCAATATTGGGATGTGATCACCAACGGTCAGGTGGTGGCGGCCTATAAAGTAACGCTGCTGGCGGCGGGCGTGGCGAGTATTTTTAACTGTTTCTTCGGCATGCTGATGGCGTGGATCCTGACCCGTTATGAATTCCCGGGTAAAAGTCTGATCGATGGTCTGATGGATTTGCCGTTTGCCCTGCCGACGGCAGTCGCCGGTTTAACGCTGGCAGGATTGTTTTCTACCACCGGTTTTTACGGTCAGTGGCTGGCGCATTTTGATATCAAAGTGGCGTACACCTGGCTTGGTATTGCGGTGGCGATGGCATTTACCAGCATCCCGTTTGTGGTGCGTACCGTGCAGCCGGTGCTGGAAGAATTAGGCCCGGAATATGAAGAAGCGGCTGAAACGCTGGGCGCTTCGCGCTGGCAGAGTTTTCGTCGCGTGGTGTTGCCGGAAGTGATGCCTTCCTTGCTGGCGGGTACGGCGTTGTCCTTCACCCGCAGCCTGGGCGAATTCGGCGCAGTGATTTTCATCGCCGGTAACATTGCCTGGAAAACCGAAGTGACCTCGCTGATGATTTTTATCCGCTTACAGGAGTTTGATTACCCGGCAGCCAGCGCTATTGCTTCGGTGATCCTCGCCGCATCGCTGCTGTTGCTGTTTGCGATTAACACCTTACAGAGCCGTTATGGCCGTCGTCTGGGAGGCCAGTAATGTCTGATATTCCGGCTTTTGCGGGCGAAAGACGTCAGCGTATTGACTGGGTGAAATGGTCGTTGATCGGCACGGGGGTGCTGATTTGTATTCTGCTGCTGGTGATCCCGATGATCAGCATTTTTGTGCTGGCGTTTTCCGACGGCATTGCAGCGGTGTGGAAGAACCTGTCGGACTCCGACATGTTGCATTCTATCTGGCTGACCGTCCTGATGGCGCTGATCACCGTGCCGGTGAACCTGATTTTCGGCACGTTGCTGGCCTGGCTGGTCGCGCGCTTTAATTTCCCGGGACGTCAGTTATTACTGACGCTGATCGACATCCCGTTTGCGGTTTCACCAGTGGTTGCCGGTTTACTGTATTTGCTGTTTTACGGCACCAACGGCCCGATTGGCGGCTGGCTGGATGCGCACAATATTCAGTTTATGTTCGCCTGGCCGGGCATGGTGATGGTGACAGTATTCGTCACCTGTCCGTTTGTCATCCGTGAGCTGGTGCCGGTGATGTTGAGTCAGGGCAGTCATGAAGATGAAGCCGCGGTGTTACTGGGTGCGTCCGGCTGGCAGATGTTCCGCCGCGTGACCCTGCCGAATATCCGCTGGGCATTACTGTATGGCGTGGTGCTGACCAACGCCCGCGCGATTGGGGAATTCGGGGCGGTATCGGTGGTGTCCGGTTCTATCCGTGGCGAAACCTACACGCTGCCATTACAAGTCGAATTACTGCATCAGGACTACAACACCGCAGGCGCGTTTACTGCCGCTGCGCTGTTAACCCTGATGGCAATTGTCACACTGTTTCTGAAAAGCGGCCTGCAATGGCGTCTGAAGCGCCACAACGACCGTCTTGAGCGGGAGGAAAGTCATGAGCATTGAAATTAACGGTATCAACAAATATTTTGGCCGCACTAAGGTGCTCAATGATATCTCGCTCGATATTGCTTCCGGAGAGATGGTGGCGTTGCTCGGGCCTTCCGGCTCAGGTAAAACCACGTTGCTGCGTATTATCGCCGGACTGGAAAATCAAAGCGCCGGACACCTGAGTTTTCACGGTAAAGACGTGACGCGCCTGCATGCCCGTGATCGTCAGGTCGGTTTCGTTTTCCAGCATTATGCACTGTTCCGCCATATGACGGTGTTCGACAACATCGCGTTTGGCCTGACGGTGCTGCCGCGCCGTGAGCGTCCGAATGCTGAAGCCATCAAACAGAAAGTCACTAAATTGCTGGAGATGGTGCAACTTGGCCATCTGGCAAACCGTTATCCGGCACAGCTTTCCGGCGGTCAGAAACAGCGTGTGGCGCTGGCCCGTGCGCTGGCGGTTGAACCGCAAATTCTGCTGCTGGATGAACCTTTTGGCGCGCTGGACGCACAGGTGCGTAAAGAGCTGCGCCGCTGGCTGCGTCAGTTGCATGAAGAACTGAAATTCACCAGCGTGTTCGTGACTCACGATCAGGAAGAAGCGATGGAAGTCGCTGACCGCGTGGTGGTCATGAGCCAGGGTAATATCGAACAGGTCGGCGCCCCGCAGGAAATCTGGCGTGAACCGGCAACCCGTTTCGTGCTGGAATTCATGGGTGAAGTTAATAAAATTCATGGCGAAATCCGGGGATCTCAGCTGTACGTCGGTGCATATCACTGGCCGCTGGATAACCCGCCCCTGCATCAGGGTGTGGTCGATTTATTCCTGCGTCCCTGGGAAATGGAAATTACGCCGCACAGTACAGCACGCTGTCCGTTGCCGGTGAAGGTGCTGGAAGTCAGCCCGCGTGGCCATTTCTGGCAGCTTATCGTGCAGGCCGAGGGCTGGCACGACGAACCGCTTTCGGTTGTGCTTTCCGAAATCCACGGTAATAGCGCACCGCAGCGCGGCGATCGTTTCTATGTCGGCGGACTGAATGGCCGCCTGTATGCTGGCGACCAGCCGTTACAACCCGTTGCGTTAGCGAAGAGTGCCTGATATTTTTTAATCAGCATTTTTCTCAGGGCGGTCATCGGGCCGCCCTTTTTATCGCCTGATACCTGTTTATGTGTTTTTTATCAGTCAATATACCTTTTTAATATAAGGCAAGCCCGTGAGTACGCTCGAACATTACATCGGCAATACCCCTCTGGTGAGATTACAGCGTCTGACGCAGGGGCTGGACAGCGAGATTTGGGTCAAGCTGGAAGGCAATAACCCCGCCGGTTCGGTTAAAGATCGCGCCGCGCTGTTTATGATTGAGCAGGCGGAAAAACGGGGCGAAATTCATCCGGGGGATACGCTGATTGAAGCCACAAGCGGCAATACCGGCATTGCGCTGGCGATGATTGCGGCGCTGAAAGGCTACAGGCTTAAATTGCTGATGCCCGAAAATATGAGCCTTGAGCGTCAGGCATCAATGCGGGCGTATGGTGCTGAACTGTTGCTGGTCAGCCGCGCGCAGGGAATGGAAGGCGCACGTGATCTCGCTCTGGAAATGGAAAAACAGGGACTGGGGAAAGTGCTGGATCAGTTTAACAATCCTGACAATCCGCTCGCACATTTTACGACGACAGGCCCTGAAATCTGGCAACAGACACACGGGCGCATCACCCATTTTGTCTCCAGCATGGGCACTACCGGCACGATAACCGGTGTCAGCCGTTATCTGCGCAGCCAGCATGCTGGCGTGAAAATTGTCGGGCTGCAACCGTCAGAAGGCAGCAGCATTCCAGGTATCCGCCGCTGGCCGGAAGAATATCTGCCGGGCATTTTCAATCCTGAACTGGTCGATGAAGTGATGGATATGGGGCAGGGCGAAGCAGAAGACACCATGCGGGCGCTGGCGCGTAGGGAAGGTATCTTCTGTGGCGTGAGTTCCGGGGGGGCGGTAGCGGGCGCTTTACGCGTCGCCAGAAATCATCCGGGTAGCGTGATTGTGGCGATTATTTGTGATCGTGGTGACCGTTATTTATCCACAGGTGTGTTTAATGTTTGATCCTATATTCATCTGTTGAATGTAAAATTAGAGTAAAAGCGGCTGCTAATGGCTGGCTTAGTGGTAAAAATGACCAAAATTTTAGCCAGGCGGAAATGAAGAATGAAAATTTTATTAGTCGATGACGATCTTGAATTAGGCACCATGCTCAGCGAATACCTGATCGCAGAAGGCTTTGATGCTTCTCTGGTGCTGACCGGTAAAGCGGGTGTGGAAGGTGCGATGTCTGGCGAATATACCGCAATGATCCTCGACATTATGCTGCCGGACATGAGCGGTATTGATGTATTGCGTCAGGTGCGTAAAAACAGCCGTCTGCCGATCATCATGCTGACCGCGAAGGGTGACAACATTGATCGTGTCATCGGTCTGGAAATGGGCGCAGATGATTACATGCCAAAGCCGTGCTATCCGCGCGAACTGGTGGCGCGTCTGCGTGCTGTGCTGCGTCGTGTGGAAGAGCAGCAGGAATCACACTCTGATAACTCCTCGGTCAACTATGGCGATCTGACGCTCAATCCGGCGACCCGCAGCAGTGAATGGCGCGGCGTGCCATTCGATCTGACGGCTTCTGAGTTCAACCTTCTGGAGTTACTGTTACGTTCTCCTGAACGCGTGGTATCGAAAGATGAGTTGTCGGAAAAAGGTCTCGGGCGTCCGCGCGAAGCTTATGACCGCAGTATTGATGTGCATATCAGTAACATCCGTCAGAAACTGGGGTCACTGGAAGGTGGCGATATTCTGACTATTGAAACGGTGCGCAGCATTGGCTATCGAATCCGCTAAACGACTGCGCGGCAGACTGTTCTGGAAAATACTGCTGGGATTCTGGTTTACTTTCGTGGCGATCACTCAGGGCCTCTGGGTGGTTTTTGCTTTCTACAATCCACATGAACCGCCGGAAAGCGGAATTGCCCGCCGGTTTGTGAAACTGCAAATTACCTCGGCTGTTTCCACGCTGCATTACGGCGGTCTGCCTGCTCTTAACGCCATGATGGCCGACTGGCCGCAAGATGACCGACAATTCTTCTCAGTGTCGCCGTCGTTGCTGCCTGCTAAAGGCAATACGATTAAGGATCTGGAACCCGGTAAAATTCCGCATGAAGTCGTGCAGTTTGTGCAGGGACCGGACGGGCAGGGTTACCGGCTGAAATATGATGTTGACGGGCTGATGCATGAATATCGCCCGAGACGTCACAGGGACTGGCTGAATATGCCGCCGCCACTGTTATGGCTGGGTGGACTGGGCGGTTTACTGTTCAGCGCCGTACTGGCATGGAACCTGACGCGGCCAATGTTGCAAATGCGTAAAGCCTTCGGACGGGTGGCGCAGGGGGATTTATCAGTCCGCCTGTTTACCAGTATGGGTAAGCGGCACGATGAGCTGTCTGAAGTGGCGCGTGATTTTGACTCTATGGCTGAACGCCTGCAGGTGCTGGTCAAAGCGCGTGAAGAGCTGTTGCATGATGTCTCGCATGAACTGCGTTCTCCGCTGGCGCGTTTGCAACTGGCAATCGGTCTGGCGCGGCAGAATCCGTCGAATGTCGAAAGCTCCCTGAGTCGCATAGAACACGAAGCGGGCAGGCTGGATAAAATGATTGGCGAACTGCTGGCGTTGTCACGTACTGAAAGCAGTGAAATCCCTGATGAAGAGTATTTCGATCTCTACGGATTGGTGGAGGCGGTCGTTAATGATGCCCGCTATGAAGCGCAGTTGCCGGGGGTCGAAATCGCGATGTACCCCGGGTCTCCGGATAATATGGATTACACCGTGAAGGGTAATGCTGAGCTGATGCGTCGTGCGGTGGATAATGTGGTGCGTAATGCCCTGCGTTTTTCGGCCCGCGGCCAAACTATCAGTGTTTCACTGGCTCAGGTTGAACAGTATTTGCAAATTGAAGTGGCCGATCAGGGGCCGGGCGTGGAAGAAGATAAGCTGTCGAGTATCTTTGACCCGTTCGTGCGCGTGAAATCGCCGCTGTCAGGCAAAGGCTACGGCCTGGGGCTTGCGATCACCCGCAAAGTGATGTTGGCGCATGAGGGGAAAGTAGATGCCCGTAACGCGCAGCCTCATGGCCTGATCATCAGCCTTCAAGTCCCGCACTGGCAAATGTGAGGCAATAAAAAACGGCGCTGATTAGGCGCCGTTTTTTTACTTCTCGCTGAGCAAATTACTTCCTGATGCGGATGATTGGGGTTTCGCCCACAGTCACGCTACCAGTCAGTTTAATCAGCTCTTTGATCTCGTCCATGTTAGAGATGACAACCGGAGTCAAAGTAGACTTCGCTTTCTCTTCCAGCAGAGCCAGATCAAACTCGATAACCAAATCGCCTTTCTTAACACGTTGACCTTCTTCAGCGATGCGTTTGAAGCCTTCGCCTTTCAGTTCAACGGTGTCGATACCGAAGTGCACGAACAACTCAATGCCACTGTCGGATTCGATTGAGAAAGCATGGTTAGTTTCGAAGATTTTACCGATAGTGCCGTCAACCGGAGCAACCATTTTGTTGCCAGATGGTTTGATAGCAATACCGTCACCAACGATTTTCTCAGCGAAAACAACGTCTGGCACATCTTCAATGTTGACAATTTCACCAGAGATTGGCGCTACGATTTCAATAGTGCCAACGTCTTTTTTATCATCAGAAACCAATGATTTCAGTTTATCGAACAAACCCATGATCTTCTCCTAAGCATTAATTTGGGCAGCTTTACCAGCATCGCGCAATTAGCAGAGTGTTTTTTCTTCAATGAACTTGTTAACCAGGTTCATCAACTCTTGCGCCGTAGGTTGGGCCAGGGCCTGGTCTGCCAGCGCTTTCACATCTTCGAAGTTTGTATTGCGAATAATTTTCTTGATGCGTGGGATAGAGATAGCGCTCATGCTGAACTCATCTAACCCCATGCCCAATAGAAGAAGTGTAGCACGTTCGTCACCGGCTAGCTCGCCGCACATCCCTGTCCATTTACCGGCAGCATGAGATGCGTCAATAACTTGTTTAATTAAACCAAGTACAGACGGAGACATTGGGTTGTACAGATGAGAAATCAGCTCGTTACCGCGATCCACCGCCAAAGTATACTGGGTAAGATCGTTTGTACCAATACTGAAGAAATCGACTTCTTTCGCCAGGTGATGCGCAATCACAGCCGCTGCGGGTGTTTCCACCATCACGCCGACTTCGATAGTCTCATCGAATGCCTGGCCTTTTTCACGAAGCTGCACTTTCAGCATTTCGAGTTCTGCTTTCAGTTCACGCACTTCTTCAACAGAAATGATCATCGGGAACATGATGCGCAGTTTACCGAACGCAGAAGCACGCAGAATACCTTTCAGCTGATCGTGAAGAATTTCTTTGCGATCCAGACAGATACGGATTGCGCGCCAGCCCAGGAACGGGTTTTCTTCTTTCGGCAGGTTCATGTACGGCAGGTCTTTGTCACCGCCGATGTCCATGGTGCGTACGATAACCGCCTGTGACCCCATCGCTTCAGCAACGGCTTTATACGCCTGGAATTGCTCTTCTTCGGTAGGCAGACTGTCACGATCCATGAACAGGAATTCTGTACGATACAGGCCGACACCTTCAGCGCCATTGCGCTCTGCACCGGCGACGTCGCGCACGGTACCGATGTTGGCACAAACTTCAACCTGATGACCATCAAGCGTGATAGCCGGCAAGTCTTTCAGTTTAGTCAGTTCGTCTTTTTCAGTGATGTACTGGTTCTGAACGGCTTTCAGCTCGTCAATAACGTCTGCTGTCGGGTTGACATAGATTTTATTGTTAACAGCATCGAGGATCAGATAGTCATCATTTTTAACTTGTTTGGTCACATCGCTGGTACCCACGATAGCAGGCAGTTCCAGGGAGCGGGCCATGATTGAGGTGTGGGAAGTACGACCACCCAAATCAGTGATAAAGCCCAGAACCTTGTTCAGGTTCAGCTGCGCTGTTTCTGATGGCGTCAGATCGGTCGCAACCAGGATAACTTCGTCCTGGATGGAGCTCAGATCAACGATGGTCATGTTCAGAATGTTGCGCAGCAGGCGTTTACCGATGTCACGCACGTCAGCCGCACGTTCTTTCAGGTATTCGTCATCAAGCTCTTCCAGGGCTTTCGCCTGGCCTTCAATGACAGAGAAAGCTGCAGCGTCAGCAGAAGCGTGCTCGTCTTTGATGAGGGCTATGATTTCCTGTTCAAGCTCTTCGTCTTCCAACAACATGATGTGGCCTTCGAAGATGGCTTCTTTCTCTTCACCGAAGGTCTCACCGGCTTTGGTCTTGATCACTTCCAGTTGAGCAGACGCTTTCGCACGGCCCGTCAGGAAACGTTCAACTTCCTGATCAACGTGATCTGGAGAGATTTTTTTCCGGTTGATGACAATTTCATCTTCTTTCAACAGAAGTGCTTTGCCGAAAGCGATACCGGGAGATACTAAAATGCCTGAAATCATAACCCTACCTTTCTCTTGACTGGTTTAAACTTTATAAGAGCGGCTGTGTATTACTCGAGCTCTGCCATCAGTTTTACCAAGTGTTCAACGGCTTTCTGCTCGTCTTCACCTTCAGCTGAGAGGGTCACAACGGTACCTTGGGTCAGGCCCAGAGTTTGCAGTTTGAAAAGGCTTTTAGCACTGGCGCTTTTACCGTTTGAAGTCACGGTGATGTCAGAAGCGAAACCTTTAGCTTCTTTCACGAACTGTGCAGCAGGGCGAGTGTGCAGACCATTAGGAGCGGTAATAGTAACTTCTTGCTGGAACATTGTTGTTTCCCCAACTTATTAAAGTAATGTTGTGGAGCTAAAGTTTAGCTTATGGCCTTCACTTTAGCCTGTAGAGATTCGCGCCTGACTATGGTTCAGGGGCAGGTTCAGATGCAACAGAAAAGAGAAAATAACGCACTCAGCGATAAAACTCTTTGCCCTGGATCCAGGCTTTTTCTGTTATTCCTCCATTATGCCGTCTTTTCCCCTCGTGTAACAAATCAGTAAATCGATTCAGCGGGGAAGACTCGTGGAAGCGATTAATTTCGAGCATCGAAATAATTGTCCGGTTAAATACTAAACCTGGCGGGTAAAATCAATGACGAAGTGGTGTAAAGTTTGACGCAGGCCACAAAAAAGCACCCCTCGAGGTGCTTTTTTGGCCGCTTTTAAGGATGTGGCATTATTGTTGCAATTCTTTTTCAGTGAATAAATCTGCAAACAATGCGGTACTCAGATAGCGTTCACCGGAAGAAGGCAGAATAACCACAATCGTTTTATCTGCAAACTCCGGTTCTTTGGATAATTTCACCGCAGCTTCAACCGCCGCACCGGAAGAAATCCCGGCCAGAATGCCTTCTTCTTCCATCAGACGGCGTGCCATCTGAATGGATTCGTCGTTGGTGATTAGCGTGACACGATCCAGCAATGCCAGATCCAGGTTACCCGGAATAAAGCCTGCGCCGATACCCTGGATTTTATGCGGGCCCGGCTTCACTTCTTCACCGTTGAGCGTCTGGGTGATAACCGGGGAGTCTGTTGGCTCAACGGCCACCAGTTTCACGCTGCTTTTTTTACTTTTCAGATAACGGCCCGTTCCGGTGATAGTCCCGCCGGTACCCACGCCTGCAATCAGCACATCCACTGCGCCATCGGTATCTTCCCAGATTTCCGGGCCGGTGGTTTGCTCGTGGATAGCCGGGTTGGCCGGGTTGCTGAACTGCTGAAGAATAAGATAGCGCTGCGGATCACTGGCCTGAATTTCTTCGGCTTTGGCAATCGCCCCTTTCATACCTTTGGCGCCTTCGGTTAACACCAGATTGGCGCCGAGCGCTTTGAGCAGCTTACGGCGTTCAACGCTCATGGTTTCCGGCATAGTCAGTGTCAGCTTGTAACCGCGCGCAGCAGCCACATAGGCCAGTGCGATACCCGTGTTACCGCTGGTAGGTTCAACCAGTTCGATATCTTTGGTCAGAATGCCTTTCTTTTCAGCATCCCAGATCATGTTGGCACCGATACGGCATTTTACGCTGAAGCTCGGGTTACGTGACTCGACCTTAGCCAGAATTCGACCATTACCGATACGGTTCAGGCGAACCAGTGGCGTGTGGCCAATTGTTAATGAATTGTCTTCATAGATCTTGCTCATAACCCGTCCTTTAACTGTATGAAATATTCACGGTGTGAAGCTTTCAACACTATGAAATTAGTGGGAATCAGGAAAGCATACGCGAACCGCTTTCCCAGTGAAGTAAGGTTTTGGTATTTGCTATATCGATACGTTATTAAGAAATAAGTTTGAGGGAGAAAAGTCAAGCATAGCAGGCAGCCGCCCGCAGGCGGCTGTGAATAAAAAACGTTATTTGCGGCTGGAATTCACGTCGATACTATTGTTATAAACATCGCTTTTAACGTAAATATTGCGATAACGATCACACCACATGGCCGTCGCGCCGCACACGGCAACCGGCAGGATCACCAGATTCAGCAACGGGATCATCGTAAACAGGCTGACCAGCGAACCAAACTGCATGTTGTCGATTTTGTTGCTGCCGAGCGAACGGCGCATATCGGCAAAGCTGACTTTGTGGTTATCGAACGGATAATCGCAATATTGAATGACGACCATCCACGCGCTGAAGAAGAACCACAGCACCGGGGCCACGGTCTGGCCGATCACCGGAATAAAGTACAGCGCGAACAGCAGCAGGGCGCGCGGCAGGTAATACGCCAGTTTCTGCCATTCACGTTTCATGATACGCGGTAAATCTTTCATGATGTCCCAGATGCCGGTATCAGGCAGCGTTTTCCCTGTCAGACGCGCTTCGAGTTGTTCGGCGAGCAATCCGCTGAAGGGGGCGGCTATCCAGTTGGCGAGGGTGCTGAAGAGATAGCTGAACACCAGCACGACAGAAAGCACCGCGACCGGCCAGATCAGATAATCCAGCCAGCTGAGCCACGACGGCACCTTGCTCATCATCGCCGGGATCCATTCACCCAGTTTGGTGAACAGCCACCAGAATGCGCCGCCCATCAACAGCACGTTGACGGCGAGGGGTAAAATCACAAAACGTCGTATCCCCGGCAAGGAAATGAGCGCCCAGCCTTGTTTGAAATAATGCACACCATTTTGTTGTCTGGTGCTGTGCGAGGAGGTCATAAACGAAATTTTCTCTCTGAGTTGAATGACATGGGCTATCATATCGGTATGATTTTCCACTGGCTAGCGGTGGATTGGCTGAAAAAACAGCAAAAAAAGGTGCAACTGCCCTATTTATTAGCAGAAAGTAGAGTCGAGACTTGCACTTATCTACGTGGGCAAATAGAGTTAATCATGTGAATGTTTGCCGTGGTGGCAATGTATTAGAACAACAGAGATAGCAATGATGCAGGATTTGCGTCTGATATTAATCGTTGTTGGCGCGATCGCCATAATAGCGTTGTTGTTACACGGTTTGTGGACCAGCCGTAAAGAACGCTCTTCGCTTTTCCGCGATCGTCCAGCTAAACGTGTGAAAAAAGAACGGGAACAATCTCCGTCCGAAGATTTTGTCGATGGAGTGGGGGAAGTGCGCGTGCGTCCTGCTTATCCTCAGGATGAACCGACTTTAGGTCAGTATGACGAGCCCGAACAGACTGCACCGCCACGTCAGCCGCAGGTTTCCCCTGCGCAGCCAGCGCCAGCATCTGTTGCTCGTCCTCAGCAACCGGCTCAGCCGCAGCAACATGCTGTGCAGGATGATCCCTTGCTGAGTGGTTATTCAGCTGCTGAACCCGTCACTGCACCGCGTCGCGAACCTGCCGCAGATTTTGCGCATCAGGAATACACGCCTGAAGCTAAACCGCACGCACCTGTTCCGCCGCAGGAAATTCATGCTGATGCCGCGCCTGCTGCGAAAGCAGAACCTCAGGCTGCACCTTTTGCTCCTGCAGAAGAAGCACCGGCTGAGAAAGCGAAACTGAAAGAGACGGTTCTGGTATTGCACGTTGCTGCGCATCAGGGCGGTGTCATCGGTGGTGAAGTGTTGCTCAACAGCGTGCTTCAGGCCGGTTTCCAGTTTGGTGCCATGAATATTTTCCATCGTCACGTCAGCCCTGCGGGCAGCGGTCCGGTGTTGTTCAGTCTGGCAAATATGGTCAAACCGGGTTCCTTCGACCCTGACAATATGTCCGATTTCTCCACCCCAGGCGTTACGTTGTTTATGATGGTACCTTGCTACGGTGATGCGCATCAGAACTTCAAACTGTTGCTGCAGTCCGCCCAGCGTATTGCCGATGATGTCGGTGCGATGGTGCTTGACGATGAGCGTCGTATGATTACGCCGCAGAAGCTCGAAACGTACAAAGCGCGGATCCGCGAGGTCCTCGAGGCGATCGCCTGAGTCCGGCGTTCGTGAAACACCCACTTCCCTGACCCCCGCTTGCCGGGGGTTTTTTATCTCCACGGTGAGTCATGGCCACTATCGAAGAACAAATCAGTCAATTACGCACTCAGTTGCGCCATCACGAATATCAGTATCACGTTCTGGATGCACCGGAAGTGCCAGATGCCGAGTATGACCGCTTAATGCGCGAATTGCGCGAGCTGGAAACCGCGCATCCTGAGCTGGTCACCGCGGATTCCCCGACGCAGCGCGTGGGGGCGGCACCGCTTTCTGCATTTGAACAGGTCAGGCATCGGGTACCGATGTTATCGCTGGACAACGTATTTGATGAAGAAAGCTATCTGGCATTTTATAAACGCGTGCAGGATCGCCTGAAAACCGCTGAAGCACTGACGTTCTGCTGCGAGCTGAAACTTGATGGTCTGGCGGTGAGCCTGTTGTATGAAAATGGCGAACTGGTGCAGGCTGCCACGCGTGGCGATGGCACGACCGGTGAGAACATCACCGCGAACGTACGCACCATCCGCGCGATTCCTCTGCGTCTGCATGGCGGCAACATTCCTGAGCGCCTTGAAGTGCGTGGTGAGGTGTTTATGCCACAAGCGGGCTTTGAAGCGATGAACGACGAAGCGCGTCGTACGGGAGGGAAAGTGTTCGCTAACCCGCGTAATGCCGCCGCCGGTTCGTTACGTCAGCTCGATCCGCGTATCACCGCCAAACGTCCGCTGACCTTCTTCTGCTACGGCGTTGGCCTGCTGGAAGGGGGTGAACTGCCGCGCAGCCACTTCGCCCGCCTGCAACAGTTTAAAGCCTGGGGTTTACCGGTCAGTGATCGCGTCCGCCTGTGTACCGGCAGCGAAGAAGTGCTGGCGTTTTACCGTCAGGTTGAAGCCGACCGTCCGTCACTGGGCTTTGATATTGACGGCGTGGTAGTGAAAATTGACTCGCTGGATATTCAGGAAACGCTGGGCTTTGTGGCACGTGCGCCGCGCTGGGCAACAGCCTTCAAATTCCCGGCGCAGGAACAAATCACGCTGGTGAAAGACGTCGAGTTTCAGGTAGGGCGTACTGGTGCGATCACGCCGGTCGCACGTCTGGAGCCGGTTCTGGTTGCGGGCGTGATGGTCAGCAATGCCACGCTGCATAACGCAGATGAAATCGAACGTCTTGGGCTGCGTATCGGCGATACCGTGATTGTCCGTCGTGCCGGAGATGTTATCCCGCAGGTGGTGGGCGTGGTGCTGGATGAGCGTCCTGAAGATGCCCGCGAAGTGGTTTTCCCGACGCATTGCCCGGTCTGTCATTCTGATGTTGAACGTGTCGAAGGCGAAGCCGTGGCGCGTTGTACGGCGGGTCTGATTTGTGGTGCACAGCGTAAAGAAGCGCTGAAGCATTTCGTCTCCCGCCGGGCGCTGGACGTTGACGGCATGGGCGACAAAATCATCGATCAGTTGGTCGAGAAAGAATATGTCAAAACGCCGGCAGATCTGTTCCGTCTGACGGCGGGCAAACTTACCGGTCTGGACCGCATGGGACCGAAATCGGCGCAGAACGTGGTCAGTGCGCTGGAAAAAGCCAAAGAAACCACGCTGGCGAGATTCCTGTATGCGCTGGGCATTCGTGAAGTGGGCGAAGCCACGGCGGCTAACCTTGCCGCGCATTACGGCTCGGTTGAGGCGCTTAAAGCGGCAGATATTGAATCGCTGAAAGGCGTTCAGGATGTGGGTGATGTCGTGGCGAAACACGTGGTGAATTTCCTGTCGGAAGAACATAACCAGCAGGTCATCGACGAGTTGTTAAGCCCTGAAATCAATATTCACTGGCCGGAAGTGCAGGTCATTGTACCGGAAGAAATCGACAGTCCGTTTGCCGGCAAAACTGTGGTACTGACCGGTTCGCTGTCGATTCTTTCCCGCGATGACGCCAAAGATCGTCTGACTGCGCTGGGCGCGAAAGTCTCCGGCAGCGTGTCGAAGAAAACCGATCTGGTGATTGCCGGTGAAGCGGCGGGTTCCAAGCTGGCGAAAGCGCAGGAACTGGGCATTGAGGTGATCGACGAGGCGGAAATGATCCGTCTGCTGGGTGAATAAATCATGGAAAAAGAAGATCTGATCCAGATAGCCAATAGGGTGATGCCGTTCGGAAAATACGCCGGACGGGTGCTGATCGACTTGCCGGAAGAATATTTGCTGTGGTTCGCCCGCAAAGATGAATTTCCGCAAGGAAAACTGGGTGAACTGATGCAGCTGACGCTGACGATTAAAAGCGAAGGGCTGCAAAACCTGATCAATCCGCTGCGCCGCAATGGTCCGGGACTCGATGGCACCGACGAGTAAACGCTGTTGAGAACGGGTCAACTCATAAAACAAAGGCGCTGAATTCAGCGCCTTTTTTCTGCCTGCTATTTAGCCAGCTTATTCAGTAACAGGCGCGTGTTTCAGCGCCGCTTCCTGTTGTTTTTTCTGATAACGTTTTGCCAGCACCGCGCAGGTCATCAACTGTACCTGATGAAAAATCATCAGCGGCAGCACCATCATGCCAATCGCGCTGACCGGGAACAGAATGTTCGCCATCGGAATACCGTTCGCCAGGCTTTTCTTCGAGCCGCAGAACACGATGGTAATTTCATCGGGTTTGCTAAAGCCCATCCAGCGCGCCATATAGGTATTGATCACCAGGATAAAGGCCAGCAGCACCAGACTGAACACCACGATAAACAGCAGTGAACCGATGCCGACCTGATGCCAGATCCCCTGCGTCACGGCTTCGCTGAAAGCGGAATACACCACCAGCAAAATCGATGTCTGGTCGGTTTTGCCGATCATTTTACGGTGACGTTCGACAAAGCCGCCAATCAGCGGACGGAGTAAATGCCCGGCGACAAACGGCACCAGCAGTTGCAGAACAATATGCCAGACCTGTTCTAAACCATTCCCCGTTTCCCCCTGCACATGCATCAGCAGGCTGACCAGCAACGGCGAAACAAAAATCCCCAGCAGACTTGATGCGGAGGCGCTGCACACCGCTGCCGCTACGTTCCCGCCAGCCAGTGAGGTAAACGCAATCGCCGACTGCACAGTCGCAGGCAAAATACACAGATAGACAAAGCCGCTGTAAATTTGCGGACTGACGTCTACCGGATGCCACCACTGGAAAAGCAGCCCGAGGATCGGGAATAAAATGAAGGTACTGAACATCACCCACAAATGCAGACGCCAGTTATTGCTGCCCTGAAAAATAGCTTCGCGCGAGAGTTTTGCGCCATGCATGAAAAACAGCAGGCCGATGGCGAAAATGGTCAGATTATTGAAGAAAGCCACAAATATGCCGCTGGCCGGGAAGAACGTCGCCAGCAAAACCGTAGCGATGAGTGTCAGGGTAAAGCGATCGGGTAAGAAGCGCATAACAAGTCTCGGATTTGTTGTTTCTGAATGCGGCTATTCTGAGTCTTTGCGATACAATTAAAAAATTGATTTATTTAATCCATTAATGCAGAAAATTCATGAATTATTCGCTCAGGCAACTTCGCGTATTTGTGACCGTTTCACGCTACGGCAGCTTCAGCCGGGCTGGTGAGTCCATTGGTTTAAGCCAGTCGGCTGTCAGCCATAGTATGAAAGAGCTGGAAGCCGAAATGGGCGTGCGGTTGCTGGACCGCACAACGCGCGAAGTCGTGCTCACTGATGCCGGTCTGCGTCTGGCGAATCGTGTCGAGCCGTTGCTCGACGAACTCCACGCCATGCTGCTCGACACCCGCAGCTTCGGCACGCAGCATAATGGTCGGGTGCGTATTGCCTCTAGCCAGACGATTTCGGCGCAACTGATGCCGCAATGTATCTCCAGCGGCGAGCGGCAGTATCCGGACATTCGTATTTTGTTGCGCGATCAGGCGCAGCAACTGGTGCTTAACAGCGTCAGAAATGCGGAAGTGGATTTCGGTATTGTGATTGATCCGGGTGAAAACACAGATCTGGACTGCGAGCCGATTCTGCATGAGCCGTTTTTGCTGATGTGCCGTGAGGATCATCCGCTGGCGGCGCTGCCGGAGGTTGAATGGCAGGCACTGAACGGCCAAAAACTGGTGCTGCAGGATTACGCATCAGGAAGCCGGATCCTGATCGACGGCGCACTGAAAGCGCAGAAAGTGAAAGCGGAGATTACTCAGGAAATCGGCCATCCAGCCACGTTATTCCCGATGGTGGAAGCCGGAATTGGTATCAGTGTTATCCCGGCGCTGGCGTTGCCCATGCCGGAAGGGAGCCGTCTGGTGGTCAGAAGCCTGGTGCCGGAAATCAACCGGGTGCTGATGCTGGTCAGACGTAAAAACCGGTCGTTATCACCCGCTGCACAGGCCATCTGGCAGGTGGTGAAAGAGCAGGCGAATTTATTGCGGGAAAAACGCAGCCAGCAGGGAATGTACAACCACTGATACCTTGCCGGCTGTTTCAGGCTTTGACCGGGGTTATACGTAGATATCGACTGCGTTGGTTTCTGAAGGCTTATTCACGCCTTCGTCTTTCTTCATTTCAGCGTCAGCTTGTTGTTGCTGCTGTTGCTGAAGTGCTTTCTGAGCCTGCTGCTGTTGAATCTGCGCGATCTGCTGTTGCAGCATTTCGATTTGCTGCTGCAGGAGTTCTTGCTGTTGCTTAACTTCGTCAGTATCGCCGCCTGAATTGCCCACGTTTTTGAGCTGCTCAGTCAGTTTGGTAATCTGCTTAGTCAGCTTTGCTATCTGGCTGGCACTGCCTGAGTCGCTGGTGGACGCAGAGCTTACCGAACTGCTGGTCGCGCTGATAGTCGTCATAAAAAGCCTCATTGAGTAAGAATAAAATTTTGCACGTAAAGGTGCTTAAGCTATATCGGCAAAAATCAGCGAGGCTTTACAGGCTTTGCCTATTCCTTACGGTATTTATGGCTTTCATTCGGTTAACGCTTTCACTCTGAGCTTCGGCCACCGGGTCAGCCAGCTTTTGCTGCTGATCCGCTCGGCAAAAACTGCGGGGATCGCATGCCGCGGGTTTGGCGTAATACTGAAAGCAAACAAAGCATCCAGTCCCAGCGGCGCATTCAGCTCAATTTGCCCGTCAGCATTCATTCTTGCGCCGATAGCGGTTTCCATTTCCACCCAGTAGCTCATCGCCTCGGCGCTGGAGGCATAGGGCGCATGGCCGTGGCGCTCATGCATGCGGGCCTGATTTTTCACAGACCAGGGAAGGTCGGGCGATTGCGCTTTCAGGCGATGTTCATAGCGCTGGTCAGCTTCCGGCGAGCAATCCAGCGGATTGAAATACACCACGTCGATATCATTGAGTGCTGTGGCCTGCGCATATCCGTGTAGCCGGTCCCAGACCAGATTGCGGACAAAGCCCGCCGCCAGCCAGGCATCGTTAAGATTTTGCGTGCGTGCCTGCGTCAGTGCCAGCAAATGAAGCGGTTCCTCTCTGAGCCAGGTGATGATTTGCTGTTCCATTGTTGCCACGTGATGTTCTCCTTTTATCCGACGTCAGCGTTCTGAGAAGCCAAAGTGTAGCGCCCTTTTGTGACGCTTATCCAACGCACCATTTCGGATATGCGGCTTACGGCGGCGCGCTAAAATGTAGCAAGCCTCCCCTGAATACGGCTACAGGCCGCGCCTGCTGAGGGTTTCTTAAGTGGTACAGCCTTTGCAACATCCATCCTTTGCAACACAAATAAGAGCAAGGCTGTCGCAGTTCTTTTCAACAAAAATTGAATTATCACCGGGCAGGGGATCATTTATGCAAACCACGAAAGTCACACCTGTTTTAAAACGTACACTGGGGAGTTTTAAACTTTGGGGCATTGCCGTCGGGCTGGTTATCTCCGGCGAATATTTTGGCTGGAGTTACGGCTGGGCGCAGGCAGGCACACTGGGCTTTCTTATCACTGCTCTGGTGATAGCGGCTATGTATTGCGCCTTTATTTTCAGCTTTACCGAACTCACTACGTCGATTCCGCACGCGGGCGGTCCTTTTGCTTACGCTTACCGTGCGTTCGGGCCAACGGGCGGATTTGTCGCGGGTTTCGCAACGCTGGTGGAATTTGTTTTTGCGCCGCCCGCTATCGCGATGGCGATCGGAGCGTATCTCAATGTGCAGTTCCCGTCGATTGAGCCGAAATGGGTGGCTGTTGGCGCGTATCTGGTATTTATGGCGCTCAATATTCTCGGCGTCAGTATCGCCGCCACCTTTGAACTGCTGGTCACGTTGCTGGCAATTTTTGAATTGCTGGTCTTTATGGGCGTGGTGGCGCCGGGCTTTGAAATGTCGAACTTTGTTCACGGTGGATGGGCGGGCAGCGACACTTTCAGTCCCGCAGCCTTTTCCGGTATTTTTGCAGCCATTCCTTTTGCCATCTGGTTTTTCCTGGCGATAGAAGGTGCCTCAATGGCCGCTGAAGAGGCGAAAGATCCGCAGCGTACCATTCCGAAAGCTTTTATCGGCGGCATTCTGACTCTGACCGTTCTGGCGCTCGGCGTGATGTTGTTTGCCGGTGGTGTGGGCGACTGGACCAAGCTGTCGAATATCAACGACCCGTTACCGCAGGCCATGAAACTGATTGTCGGCAGCAACAGTGGCTGGCTGCACATGCTGGTCTGGCTGGGGCTTTTTGGCCTGATTGCCTCTTTCCACGGCATTATCATGGGGTATTCCCGTCAGATCTTCGCGCTGGCCCGGGCAGGTTATTTGCCTAAACGGCTTGCCAGCGTCAACGCCCGTTTCCAGACACCGCATCTTGGTATTATCGCGGGGGGCGTTGTTGGCATCGCGGCTATTTTCTCGGATTCACTGATCGTGATTGGCGGCCAGCCACTGACGGCCAATATCGTGACAATGTCGGTCTTTGGCGCCATTGTGATGTACATCATTTCGATGGCTGCATTGTTTAAACTCCGCCGCAGCGAACCGAATTTAATCCGTCCGTTCCGTGCGCCGCTCTATCCTTTTGCACCTGCTCTGGCGCTGGTGCTGGCAGTCGTCTGTCTGATCGCTATGATTTACTACAACACCTTACTGTTTTTGATCTTCGCCGCCATGATGTTGCTGGCGTATGCCTGGTTCCGTATCACCCATCAGTCGCGCACTGATGCTGCGGAAGATCCGCAATTACGTGGCCTGCGCCCGGTTCCCGCTAAAAGCAGCAAATAATCCGGCGCGCTAAGGAGTGTTATGTTTCAGACGACATTAAGTCACCGAAGGTATCAGTTTAAGGATTTACGCGAACTGATGGCAAAGGCGTCGCCCGCACGGTCGGGCGACTATCTGGCTGAAGTGGCTGCCGCCAGCGCTGAAGAGCGCATGGCGGCAAAAATGGCACTGGCTGATGTGCCGCTCAAAACCTTCCTGCAACAATTGCTGGTGCCGTATGAGGACGATGAGGTCACGCGGTTGATTGTCGATACTCATGATGTCGCGGCGTTTGCCGCGATTTCGCATCTCACCGTCGGGGATTTCCGCGACTGGTTGTTGAGTGAAAAAACCGACAGCGTTGTGTTGGCAGCCGTCGCCCGCGGGATCACGCCCGAAATGGCGGCTGCCGTCAGCAAACTGATGCGCAATCAGGATCTGATCCTGGTGGCTAAAAAATGCCGGGTGATTACTCAATTCCGCAATACTATCGGGCTGCCGGGGCACATGAGCGTGCGCCTGCAACCGAACCATCCGACCGATAATTTACAGGGCATTGCTGCCAGTATGCTCGACGGTTTGTTATATGGCTCCGGCGACGCGGTGATTGGCATTAATCCTGCCAGCGACAGCTTACCGCTGCTGGAAAACCTCAATTACATGCTTGATGACATCATTACGCGCTTTGAAATTCCCACGCAGTCCTGTGTTCTGACGCATGTCACTAACACCATCAAACTGGTGGAGCGCGGCGCACCGGTTGATCTGGTGTTTCAGTCGATAGCGGGAACTGAAGCGGCGAACAGCGGGTTTGGTATCAATCTGGCGCTGCTGGAGGAAGCGCAACAGGCGGCGCTCAGTCTTAAGCGTGGCACGCTCGGCGACAATGTGATGTATTTCGAAACCGGGCAGGGCAGTTGTTTATCTGCCAATGCGCATTTTGGGGTCGATCAGCAAACCTGTGAGGCGCGTGCGTACGCCATCGCCCGCCATTTTTCACCGCTGCTGATTAACACCGTGGTGGGTTTTATCGGCCCGGAGTATTTGTATGACGGTAAACAAATTATCCGTGCGGGTCTGGAAGACCATTTCTGCGGCAAACTGCTGGGCGTGCCGCTGGGCTGCGATGTCTGTTATACCAATCATGCAGAAGCCGATCAGGATGATATGGATACCTTGCTGACGCTGCTCGGCACTGCCGGGCTGACGTTCCTGATTGGCGTACCGGGCGCGGATGACATCATGCTCAATTATCAGAGCACTTCTTTCCATGACGCGTTATACATCCGTGAATTACTCGGGCTGAAACATGCGCCGGAATTTGCCGTATGGCTGGAGAAAATGAAAATTATCGATCCGCAGGGCGTCTTGCAGGATACCCGGGCGTCCCATCCGTTACTGCGTCAGTTGCCGCAACTGAGCTGAGGTCTGTGCTGATGAATAAAGAAAAAGAGCAGGGATTATCGCCGCTGGTGCATAGCAACCCGTGGGAAACTCTGCGTCAGTTTACGGCCGCACGTATCGCGCTGGGACGTACCGGTTCGAGTCTGCCCACCGATGAGCTGCTGCGATTTGGTTTAGCCCATGCGCAGGCGCGTGATGCCGTGCATCAGCCCTTTGACAGCCAGAAGCTCGAACCCGAACTTTACGCGCTGGGGCTGGAAACGCTGACCGTTGCCAGCGCTGCACCGGACAGGGCGACCTATCTGTGTCGTCCTGATCTTGGCCGCAAGTTGTCAGAAAGCAGCCGTCAGGCCTTGCTGCGTCTGGCGCCGGAGCCTGCCGACGTGGTGCTGGTCATCGCTGACGGTTTGTCATCGAAAGCCGTGCACCGGCAGGCCGTACCGCTGATTGCGGCGTTATTGCCCTATCTGCGCACGCTGGAGCTGAAAATCGGGCCTGTGGTGCTGGCGCATCAGTCGCGGGTGGCACTGGGCGATGATATTGCGCAGGTGATGAAAGCGAAGGCGGTAGCGATTTTGATCGGAGAACGTCCGGGATTGTCATCTCCCGACAGTTTAGGCATTTACATGACCTGGGGGCCCCATACCAAAAGACTGGAATCGGAACGAAATTGTATTTCCAATGTGCGGCCGGAAGGGCTGAATTATCCGCAGGCGGCTTTTAAACTCGCCTGGCTGCTCGAACAATCTTTCCATCGCCAGTTGTCGGGCGTCAATCTGAAAGATGAAAGCGATAATCCGGCGCTACACAATAAGGTCGTGCCGATGTTTAAACTGGAGTAGGAGAAGGGAAAAAATTACCGGAGTACAGAAACGAAAAAAGCGCCTATAGGCGCTTTTCTCTGAATTGGTGGGCCGTGCTGGATTCGAACCAGCGACCAATTGATTAAAAGTCAACTGCTCTACCAACTGAGCTAACGGCCCGCAGAAGTGGTGGGCGATGACGGGCTCGAACCGCCGACCCCCTCCGTGTAAAGGAGATGCTCTACCAACTGAGCTAATCGCCCCCGTCGTGATGGAGTCGCATTATAGGGATACTTGAAATTACGTCAACGCTTTTTAAAAACAAAAATGTTCATTCGGCTTATTTTTAGTCAACCTGACGTGTTTCTCGCCCGCGTAGTCGATTCTTTACGCATTCATGGCCTTAAACCACGTGACTGCCCCTGGTTGTGCGTTGAGGAATCAGGGCAGAGTGGTAGAATGTCAGCCACTTTTTGTTAATTGATAGCGACGTTTTTTGGCGTTGCGTGATTAAGGTTGCACCCAGATGAAAATCAAAACCCGTTTTGCCCCAAGCCCGACCGGCTATCTGCACGTCGGTGGCGCCCGTACCGCGCTCTATTCCTGGCTCTTTGCCCGCAACCTTGGCGGTGAGTTTGTGCTGCGTATCGAAGACACCGATCTCGAACGTTCCACTCAGGCAGCTATCGACGCGATTATGGATGGCATGAACTGGCTGAATCTGGACTGGGATGAAGGCCCGTATTTCCAGACCAAGCGTTTTGACCGTTATAACGCGGTGATTGATGAGATGCTGGAAAACGGCACGGCTTATAAATGCTATTGCTCTAAAGAACGTCTGGAAGCGCTGCGTGAAGAACAAATGGCAAATAACGAGAAGCCTCGTTATGACGGCCGCTGCCGCGACAGCCACGAACATCACGCTGCTGATGAGCCGTGTGTGGTGCGTTTTCGTAACCCGCAGGAAGGTTCTGTCATCTTTGACGATCAGATCCGCGGACCGATCGAATTCAGTAATGACGAGCTGGATGATCTGATCATCCGCCGTACCGACGGTTCACCGACCTATAATTTCTGTGTCGTTGTCGATGACTGGGATATGGAAATCACCCACGTTATCCGTGGCGAAGACCATATCAACAATACGCCGCGTCAGATAAACATCCTGAAAGCGCTGGGCGCGCCGGTACCGGTTTACGCGCACGTTTCTATGATTCTGGGTGACGACGGTAAAAAACTGTCCAAACGCCACGGTGCGGTCGGCGTGATGCAATACCGTGATGACGGTTATCTGCCGGAAGCGCTGCTGAACTATCTGGTGCGTCTGGGCTGGTCTCATGGCGATCAGGAAATTTTCAGCCGCGACGAGATGAAAGCGCTGTTCTCACTGGAAAACGTCAGCAAATCTGCCAGTGCGTTTAACACTGAAAAACTGCAATGGCTGAACCATCACTACATTAACACGATGGATCCGCATTACGTGGCGACCCATCTGCTGTGGCATGTTGAGCAGGCGGGTATCGAAACCCGTAACGGTCCGCAGCTGTTTGAAATCGTGACCCTGTTGGGCGAACGTTGCAAGACGCTGAAAGAGATGGCGGAGTCCTGCCGTTACTTCTACGAAGATTTTGCAGAGTTTGATGCCGATGCGGCGAAGAAACACTTACGCCCGGTTGCACGTCAGCCGCTGGAAGTGGTTCGCGCCAAACTGGCTGCTATCACTGACTGGACCGCTGAAAACATTCACCATGCGATTCAGGGCACGGCGGATGAGCTGGAAGTAGGGATGGGTAAAGTTGGTATGCCACTGCGCGTTGCGGTAACGGGCGCAGGCCAGTCACCAGGTGTTGATGTCACCGTTCACGCTATCGGCCAGAGCCGTGTGCTGGCGCGTATCGATATGGCGTTAGCCTTTATTGCTGAGCGCGAAACACAAGCACAGTAATGGCGGTTAAATAGCGATAAAAAAGCCAGCGCGGGAAACCGGCTGGCTTTTTCTTTTCGTAAAACCCGGGTGTGAAAAACGTCTTAATTAACGTTGTTCAGTTGCCGGTGTTTCAACGGTCGGGCGGTAGGCCAGGAAATACATCAGGCCAACGAAGCCCGCACCACCTACGGCGTTACCGAGGAACACGGCCACGAAGTTAGGCAGGTATTCTGACCAGCTCAGCGCACCGGCAAAGATTGCCGCAGGCACGATAAACATATTTGCTACCACGTGCTGGAAGCCGATGGCCACGAACGCCATAACCGGGAACCACATGCCGATCACTTTGCCGCCAACTTCTTTGCTGGCGAAGGCCAGCCAGATTGCCAGACACACCAGCCAGTTACAGCCGATACCGGAAATGAACGCATGCATGAAGTCTGCGTTGACCTTCGCGGTGGCGGTTGCCACCGTTTTGCTCAGGAAAGCGCCTTCCGTCAGCCCCAGAACGTGGCCGAAGAAATAGGCCACTGCCAGGCTGCCCAGCAGGTTAGCGACAGTGACCCAGAACCAGTTACGCAGCACCGCGTAAAGGCTGATCTGACGCGCGAACCAGGCGATAGGTAAGGTCATCATATTACCGGTCAGCAGTTCTCCCCCTGCTAACACGGTCAGAATGATGCCTACCGGGAAGACGGCAGCGCCAAGCAAGTTACTGAATGAACCCCAGGATGCAGGTAATGTCCCTATTACATGCAGATCCAGAAGGAAACCGGTGGCGATGAATGCGCCAGCCAGAAAGCCCAAAATTAACAAATTCAACACGGTGGCGCGGCTTTTATTAACGCCCGCTGTGACGGCGATGGATGCGATTTCTTTAGGTGAATACAAGGACATGGGAGTGCTCGAATGGTGTAAGTTATGATTATTGCGCGAGAAGTCTATTCTGAGATTTATCTCAAAACAAGGCGATTATCATAGTCTGCTAACATTTTATTAATCATTCGGACATAGATGTTAAGGAAATGCGTAAGCAGATCAGAAAGCTAGGAAAAATGCGGGCTGGCGGACAAATTGTAAAACAAAGCGTCTGTCTGAAAATTTCCCTGATGGCAGAGGATTTTTCCCTGTGGAATGGGGGATTTGGCGGCTTTTTCAGCGCTTGAATTGAGAAACGGATTTAGCCGTTGACAGGGGTAGCGACGTTTCATATTATGCGCCCCGTTCACCCGTTTTTACGGGCATGAATTGGGGGTATAGCTCAGCTG
>NZ_JYDF01000101.1:0-59005 GCF_003263525.1 Rahnella sp. NRRL B-41462
ACTGTGTTTACTGATTGCCGGTGTGGTCTGGGCGAAACAATGTCAGGCCGAAGGAATCGAAGCTGATTTTTGCAGCGGGCTGTCGATTGGCGCGTTTCCGGCGGCGGTGATTGCCGGTGCGCTCGACTATTGCGATGCTGTACGTCTGGTCGCGCTGCGCGGTGAGCTGATGCAACAGGCTTATCCGCAGGGCTTTGGCCTCTCGGCGATCACCGGTCTGCGTCAGATGCAGGTTGAAGATCTGGTGGCGCAGGTCAACAGTGCAGAATCGCCGGTATATCTGGCGAATATTAACGCGGAAGATCAACTGGTGATTGCCGGCAGCGATGCCGCGATGGCGCAGGTGATGCAACTCGCTAAAGCGCAGGGCGCACAGAAAACCCATCAGCTGGCGGTCAGTGTGCCGTCACACTGTGCGCTGCTTGGTCAGCCTGCGGCGAAACTGGTGGAGGCGTTTAAACAGATTCATATTTCCCGCCCGATCAGCGGTTATCTCAGCGGAACAACCGGGCGTGTGTACTGGCAACCGGAAAAAATCGCTGACGACCTGGCGATGAACATGGCCCGTACTGTCAACTGGCGTGACGCCATGGTTGCCGCGTATCAGCGCGATGTACGGCTGGCGATTGAAATGCCGCCGGGCGCGGTGCTGAGCGGCCTGACACGCCGCGCGATGGAGCAGGGCGAAGCGCTGTCGTTATGCCAGTCCGGCATGCAGGTTGCGCGACGTCTCGCAACACGGTTACGGCAAAACGAACGCTGATTAAAGGCGTGATAGGTTGGTGATGCTACGGAATAAAAGCCTTTCCTGAGTGAAAGGTTTTTTGTTTTTATCGGACCGTTTATACAGGGAAGTCACCGCCATGCCAGTGATACTACGCTTTAAAAATTACCGTTTTTTCTTCTATTCCAATGAAGGAAATCCTCTTGAACCGCATCATATTCATGTAAGATCTGGTCAGAAAGAAGCCAAACTATGGCTTTCACCTGTTGCCCTATGTCGCCAGACAGGTTTTTCTGCCAAAGAGATCAGGGAAATTATAACGTTAACTAACGTTTATCAGACACTATTTCAAGGAGCATGGAATGAATATTTCGCCTAAAAGTGTTCGTTTTGATGAAAGTACAATGTGGGTGACTCTTGAAGATGGCCAGATCCTGACAGTGCCGCTGGCGCAATTTCCTGTTCTGCTGAACGCAACACCCGCACAGCGTCAGGATTGCGAAACCAGTGCTTATGGTTTGCATTGGGATGCTCTGGATGAAGATATTTCCATTGAGGGCTTAATCGTGGGAAAGCCGATCGCTAAACCGGCGACCCATACGAATGCGTCAGCGCTTTCTGCTCGCTAGCGCATACATCCGGCTTTCAGCGGCGAGGGCGAGCAGATTCGGGTCGTGCTCGCGGCTGTGCGGAAAGACCAGCGAAATGGTCTGGCGCATCTGGTAGGCTTCAGCCAGTGGCAGTAATTTTACCGTATTCTCATACACGCCTTTCATCCTGCCGGGAATCAGTGTGTAACCGACACCCGCCTGCACCAGACTCAGCATCGAGAAAATATCATTCACCCGCGTCACGATATCCGGTTCGAAACCGGCGACCTGGAAGGCTTCCTGAAAGCCGTGATAGGTGGCGAACCCTTCAGCCAGCGACACGAATTTCTTCTGTTTGTAATCGCGTAAATCCGCTGTGCCTTCTGAAATCAGTTCTGCGCTGGCCGGTGCGGCGAGGAAGATATCGTCCTGAAACAGCGGCAACTGATCGTAACGCTGGGCATCGACATTGGAATCACTGGTCGAAATCAGGATGGCATCCAGCTGACCGTCTTCCAGCTTGTGCAGTAAATCATTGTTGGACCCCATCACCAGTTCCAGTTCAAGCTCCGGACGGCGCAGTTTCAGCCCCATGATCAGGCGCGGAATGGTTTCCAGCGTCAGCGAATATAACGTGCCGACTTTCAGCCGCTTATCGCCAAAACCGGCGGCGCGCCGGGTCGCCAGGATACCGTGTTCCATTTGCTCGATGACCTGCGTCGCGTGCTCCAGCAGCGCTTCAGCCGCAGGCAGCGGCAGCAGATTGCGGCCACGATGGATAAACAGCGGGCAACGTAAACCTTCTTCCAGTGAATGCAGGGCGCGATGCACGCTGACGCTGCTCAGACCGAGTTGTTCAGCAGTACGCGTGATGTTTTGCTTTTCCATATAAGCGAGGAAGATTTCGAGTTTACGGAAGGTGATTTCACTGTCGATCATGCAGGCTCCTGCGGGCGTAAACGAGGAGTGATGATAGCCGCGACGCGGCTATCAGGAAAGGCTTTGAATCAGTGTCGGGTGAGCTGATAGCTCACCGTGAGGCATTTCTTGCCGTCGGCGCAGCTTTTACAACTGCCGCTCAGACAACTGTCATCAGCTTCGACCACTTCTGCTTTGCGCATGGCGACCAGCCGTTCAAGCATCGCCTGCACCAGCGGTTGTGGTGCATTAAGCTGATGGCTGAGCTGGCGGGCATCTGCCCGCCCGGCCAGTGCGAGACTGTCGCGAACCTGAATCAGACTGGTCATCTCATCTCCTAATGGCAATCGCTGCCGGTAGCGGGTTTACAACAGGCCGCCACATTGCGCGGTTGCAGATGAACGCTGACCCGGCTGCGGGCTTTGCGCAGGGCGGTTAAGACGAGGGCATTGAAGATCAGTACGATCAGGATAATGCCCGCGCTGTGTGCCGGATGCGTGCTGAACGTTGCCGCCTGATAGAACAGGGTTGCCAGTGAGTACGCCACGTTCAGCCCCCAGAAGATCGAGAACGTCATCCAGCTACGGCTGGTTTCACGGGCAATCGCCCCCATCACCGAGACGCAAGGCACGTAAAGCAATACAAAGATCAGGTAGCTGTAAGCCGAAATCGCCGAACCAAATTTGGTGCTCATGACGCCCATTGAGCTGACGCCCATTTCACCGTCGCCTTTGCTGGCTTCGATCGGGTTCGACAGCACGCTGATGCTGAAGGTATCTTTCAGACCCTGCCAGGTTTCTTTTACCGCGCCGCCCAGTTCATCGAACAGGTTAAAACTGGCCGCATCGAAGGCTTCATTGGTGATGTGTTCGGCGGTATATAGCGTGTTCAGCGTACCGACCACCACCTCTTTTGCCATCGCACCGGTGACCAGACCCACGGTCGCCTGCCAGTTGTCAGGATGTACGCCCATCGGCGAGAGCACCGGTGTCAGCACTTTACTGACTGACGCCAGCGCCGAGTCATTGATGTTATCCACCGCCTTGCCGCTGAACGAGAAACTGTTCAGTGCGCCGATGAAAATACTGGCAATCACGATCACCTTACCGGCGCGCAGTACGAAACCTTTCAGACGTTGCCACGTTTGCAGCAGCAGGCTTTTCAGGTGCGGAACGTGATACACCGGCAGTTCCATCACAAACGGCGAGGCTTCGCCGCGCATGATGGTGTATTTCAGCAGCAGTCCGGTCAGGATAGCGACCACGATGCCCAACAGATACAGCGAGAACACCACGGATGCGCCGTCCTGCCCGAAAAAGGCCGCAGAGAACACCGCAAAAATCGCCAGACGTGCGCCGCATGACATGAACGGCGCCATCATCACGGTGATCAGCCTTTCACGCGGCGCATCCAGCGTGCGGGCACCCATAATAGACGGCACGTTACAGCCGAAACCGACAATCAGTGGCACGAAGGATTTACCCGGCAGGCCGAGCGACTGCATCAGCCTGTCCATGACGAACGCGGCACGTGCCATATAACCGGAGTCTTCAAGGAACGACAGAAACAGATACATCATGCCGATTTGTGGCACCAGCGGCAGCACGGTATTGATACCGCCACCCAGCCCCTGTGCCAGAAAAATGGTCAGCCATTGCGGGAAATGCAGGGTAAAGCCAATCCACTGCATGCCCTGAATGAAAATCGCGGCGGAGCCGATATCGAAAATCGGCTGCAGCGCACCACCGATGTTGATGGCCAGCACGAACATCAGATACATCACCAGCAGGAAAATCGGTACGCCCAGAAAGCGGTTGAGGATCACGCGATCGAGCACCTGCGTCAGTTTATTCGGCGCCGTAAGGTGGGAGTTGCTGATCTCTGCGCAAAGCGCCGCGATGCTCTGATAACGCGCATCGGCGATCAGCAGTGCCGGATCGTCCAGTTTCTGCTCAGCCAGCCGGGCTCTTACCTGCGGCAATAATGCCTGTGCGTTGCCTGCGTGCGTCTGGCTATAAATATCCCCTTCAAGAATTTGCAGTGCCAGCCAGCGGCGTTGTTGCAGCGCCATGGCTGGCGGCATTTCGGCGGCCAGGATATCGACTTCCTGTTGTAAAACCGGATGATATTGCACACGTTCCAGCACAGCCACTTGTGGCAATTCGTCGATGGCGGCTTTCAGTTCTTTGATGCCGCTGGCACGGGTAGAAACCAGCGCCACCACCGGGCAACCCAGACGAGCAGACAGCGCAGGGATATCAATATTGATGTTCTGGATTTTGGCGATATCCAGCATGTTCAGCGCCACGATGCATGGCACGCCCAGTTCCAGCAGTTGCAGTGTCAGGTATAAATTGCGCTCGAGGTTTGAGGCATCGACGACGTTGATCATCAGATCCGCGTCGCCGCTCAGAATGTAATGGCAGGCAATTTGTTCATCGAGCGAAGTTTGCTCGGAAATGGTGGTCAGGGAATAGGTGCCCGGTAAATCCACCAGCGTAATCTGGTGCGCTGCGGTGGCAAACTGACCTTCTTTGCGCTCGACGGTCACGCCTGCCCAGTTACCGACACGCTGGCGTGAACCGGTTAACTGATTGAAAAGCGTGGTCTTACCTGAGTTTGGGTTACCAATCAGGCCGATCGTTAATGGTTTCATTCGATAAAATCTACGTGTCAGAAAAGGTAAACATGCAAGCCCGGGGCCGCCGCGAAAAATGAACTGTCAAAGGCCTGATGTTGGGATCAGGCCATCATCTCGAGCTGGAGGAGATCGAGGTCTTTTCTGCGGACGACGAGGCTGGTACGGCGGGTTTCGATTTGTACCGGATCACCCATCGGCGCAACGCGGATAATGTTGAAAAATGACCCCGGTAACATCCCGAGTGACAACAGTTTCTGCCGGTAAGCCGGGCTGATTTCGTGTGAAAAGCCGGTAATTTTATAAGCACGTTTTGATTGAAGTTGCATAGTTCCTCGCGAAGCATTCAGGCATTTTGGGGGCAGCGTGACAAAGGTTACGCCGCGCTTCCGTGCCCGGTGATCTCACTTAACTGCGAAATATTGCTCAGAAATTGTCCATGGTGCGAAATTGTCAGCCTGTGGCTGACGGCGTATTGAATACGCAAAGAAGTACAAACGAGAATAGTTATCATAATTAGTACGCGTATAGAGACAAAAGAAAAGAGGGGGTGCCTCTTCACGGGAATCTCCACCGCGTCGCTATCGTATGCCTGCCGGATGGCCGATTTATTGATTTACCTCAGTGATTGATTCATTAAGACAGAGTTTAAAAAGTGTCGAAAAAAGATACATAAAAAAAGCCGCTGGATATCAGCGGCTTTGGTGTGGCGGGGAAAAACGAAGAATTAACGTTTTTTGCCGAGCGCGGCGGCCAGAGCATCGGCCATCGCGTTATTGCCTGCTGGCGCGGCATTGCGGCCCGACGGTTTGTTTGGCGCGTGGCGTTTCTGATTGTCTCGTGAATCTGACGCTGGCGCGGAAGAACGGCGCGCGGGTGCTTCGCCCGGTTGCTCGTCCAGTCGCATGGTCAGCGCGATACGTTTGCGTTGCAGATCGACTTCCATCACTTTGACTTTGACGATGTCGCCGGCTTTCACCACTGTGTGGGGATCTTCGACGAATTTGTTCGCCAGTGACGAGATGTGAACCAGGCCGTCCTGATGGACACCAATATCGACGAACGCACCAAAGTTGGTGACGTTAGTGACAGAGCCTTCGAGGATCATGCCCGGCATCAGGTCGTTCATGGTTTCAACGCCCTCGGCAAAGGTCGCGGTTTTAAACTCTGGACGCGGATCGTGCCCCGGTTTTTCCAGCTCTTTGATAATGTCGGTGACCGTCGGCACACCGAACTGCTCATCGGTGAATTCGCTGGCTTTCAGGCCACGCAGCACATTGGAATCGCCCATCAGTTCTTTCAGCGCCAGCTGTGTCGCCGCCAGAATGCGTTCCACTACCGGATAGGTTTCCGGGTGAACTGTCGAGGCATCAAGCGGGTTGTCGCCGTGGTTGATACGCAGGAAGCCCGCGCATTGCTCAAAGGCTTTTGGCCCCAGACGGCTGACTTTCAGCAACTGTTCGCGGTTACGGAACTGACCGTTTTCGTCGCGCCAGTTAACGATATTCTGCGCCATCATGCGTGTCAGACCGGCCACGCGGGTCAGCAGGGGAACGGATGCGGTATTGAGATCAACACCCACGGCGTTCACGCAGTCTTCGACCACGGTATCGAGTTTTTTCGCCAGCTGAGACTGGCTGACGTCGTGCTGATACTGACCAACACCGATGGATTTCGGGTCGATTTTCACCAGCTCCGCCAGCGGATCCTGTAATCGACGGGCGATAGAGACTGCGCCGCGAATAGAAACATCCAGATCCGGGAATTCCAGCGCCGCCAGTTCGGAGGCGGAATACACCGATGCACCGGCTTCACTGACAATCACTTTCTGCGCTTTTACCGCCGGGAACTGTTTTTGCAGCTCAAGGAAGAAGCGCTCGGTCTCGCGGGACGCGGTGCCATTACCGATCGCCACCAGTTCGACATTATGTTTGATGCACAGCGCGGCAACCTGTTGTGCGGCTTTTGCTGCCTGACCGGTATGGGGATAAACCGTATCGATATCCACCAGTTTGCCGGTGTTATCCACAACGGCGACTTTTACACCGGTACGTAAACCCGGATCGAGACCCATAGTGGCGCGCATACCGGCGGGGGCGGCCATCAGCAAATCGTGCATGTTGCGGGCAAAAACGTTGATCGCTTCATCTTCGGCGCGTTCGCGCACGGTGCCCATCAGCTCGGTTTCGAGGTGCAGCAGCACTTTGATACGCCATGTCCAGTTGACCACGGCACGACGCCAGACGTCAGCAGGCGCGTTGTTCAGGCGCAGGCCCAGATGGTCGATGATCAGTTGTTCGGCATAGCTTTCTTTTGGCGGCTCGTCATGCTGCGGATCGGCATTCAGCGCCAGTTGTAAGATACCTTCGTTGCGGCCGCGGAACATCGCCAGCGCGCGGTGCGAAGGCACCTGAGAAATCGGTTCGTGATGGTCGAAATAGTCGCGGAATTTCGCGCCTTCCTGCTCTTTACCTTCCACCATACGGGACGTCAGATGGGCGTTTTTCCACAGGTAATCGCGGACTTTCGCCAGCAGCGCGGCATCTTCAGCGAAACGCTCCATCAGAATGTAACGTGCGCCATCAAGGGCAGCTTTGGTGTCGGCCACGCCTTTATCGGCATCAATGAATTTTGCGGCAGCAGCGTCCGGCTCGTTTTGCGGATCGTTCCACAGCAATTCGGCCAGCGGCTCCAGACCGGCTTCGATAGCGATTTGTCCGCGCGTGCGGCGCTTGGGTTTGAACGGCAGGTAAAGGTCTTCCAGCTCGGTTTTGCTCAGCGTGGTATTAATGGCATTTGCCAGGTCGTCGCTGAGTTTGCCCTGTTCTTCGATAGATTTGAGGATGGTCTGGCGACGGTCTTCCAGCTCCCGCAGATAACCCAGACGGGTGTCCAACTGACGCAGTTGGGTATCGTCCAACCCACCGGTGACTTCCTTACGATACCGCGCAATAAACGGCACGGTATTACCTTCATCCAGCAGACGCACCACGGAAGCAACCTGCTCCGGGCGAACCTGCAATTCACTTGCGATAATGCGGCTCAGTTGATCATTCATAGGTCTGATATCAGTTTTTTTCGTTTAAAAAGCAGGGCACAGTTATACGGTTTGAAGACATAAAATGCCAGTCATCAGGCTGTCCGCCTGCGTGTTTTGAGAGTTAGCTGATCATTTCCCGTAGTCAATCTCATTGACGTACCAGGTCGCGTCGCCAACCGGCGTGGTGACCACCAGACTGTCGCCGACTTCTTTTTTCAACAGCGCGCGCGCCATCGGCGAGTCGATAGAAATGTAGTCTTTGCGGCCAAAAATTTCGTCATATCCGACAATGCGGAAACGCTTGATGTCGCCGTCGTCATTTTCGACTTCCACCCAGGCACCAAAGAACACTTTGCCGTCCTGTTGCGGTGAATAATCGACGATGCGCAGCTGTTCCATGCATTTGGTCAGATAGCGGATGCGGCGGTCGATTTCACGCAGCCGTTTCTTATTGTACTGGTAATCGGCATTTTCACTGCGGTCGCCCAGGCTTGCAGCCCAGGTGACCTTTTTGGTCACTTCGGGGCGTTCATCGCGCCACAGGAAATCCAGTTCAGTTTTGAGCTTGTCGTAGCCTTCACGGGTAATCAGTTTCGTCTTCATGTCACCTGTCGCTTTGCGCAAAATCCTCGCGCTATTGTTTCACACAATCGTGTCGCTGGCAGCGCAGAAATCAGCCGGAAACTCCCGGTTGCTGCTACGCTTTATCTGATGGCTTTTTAGGCGAATAATCATTATCCTGCGGCGCAATGCGTTGAATTTAATAAAAGTCCTGATTCGCATAAAAATATCACTTCTGGCGATGGTTCACAGGGATTAGGGGTACAGCAACAAATGGATTTATTAAAATTCTTACTTCGTCTGCCTTTTACATTGATAAAAGGTGTTTTCCGCGTGCTGGCTTTTATTCTGGGCCTGCTGGGTCGTGTCTTCAAACCGCTGGTCGGGAATATTGACTGGCGGGCACCTGCCTGGTGGACGGCCACTTCCGGCTGGCTGAAGCGCAGCTTTACGCGGATGGAAAATGGCGTAGATAAATACCCGAAAGCCATCAGTCTGGCGATTCTGGTTTTGCTGTGCGCCGCAGGTGCTGGCGTTTACGGCTGGCACTGGTGGCTCAATCGCCCGCAGCCGATAGAACCTGCACCAATGGTTTATCAGAACACCAGCGTCAGCGTCAGCGGCCCCGAGTCCGTCAATTACGCCGCGCAAAAGCCTGCACCGCAGCAAGTCATTTTCAGTTTCCGTCATTCTGCCGCGCCCGTGACGGAAGTGGGCAAAGTGGTCGAAAAAGGGATTTCCCTGAAACCTGCCACGGAAGGTGAATGGAAATGGGTAAGTGGTTACACCTTAGTGTTCACGCCTAAAAATCCGCTGCCGATGGGCAACAAATATGATGTGAACTTCACCCCTGATGTGCTGCTTGCGCCACAAATTAAACTGGCGAAAACTCGCTATGAATTTTCTGCCCCGGCTTTCAGTTATCAGTTGGGTCAGGCCGAGTATTATCAGGACCCGCAGGATCCCCAAAAACGCAGCGCGATTTTTAACGTTAAATTCAACGCACCGGTGGATGTCGCCAGTTTCGAAAAACAGATTTCGCTTGGCCTGACCGAAGGGAAAGCCAAAACCGGGACGAAACTCAATTATTCTGTGGTCTATGACCAGAAGAAACTCAATGCCTGGGTACATTCCGAACCGCTGAAATCGCTGGATCACGGTGGTTCCGTGCGTGTCATCATTGGCGAAGGCGTGAAGGCCTCTGTACCCTCAAATGCCACCGCGCAGGCGAAGAATGGCGTGGTGTCCGTGCCGACGCTCTATAGCCTGACGGTGAACGAAGCCAGCGCGCAGGTGGTGGATGCCGATGGCGCGAAAGGCCAGCGTGCGCTGATCGTCGGGTTCAGCGACGCGGTCAAAGACAAAGATATCCGCCAGGCAGTCAAAGTGTGGTTACTGCCACAGCATAATCCAAACGATCAGGACGAAGCCAAAGGCCCGGATGATTACGCAAGCTGGGCAGTCGACAGCGTCGAGAATAATGTGCTCGCGCAGGCCACCCCGCTGAATATCCAGCTTAATGACGCGGAAAGTGATTATCAGCCGCAGTTCAGCTTCCGTTTCGATGCGCCAGCCCACCGTGCCATGCTGGTGGAGATTGACAATATTCTGACATCTTCCGGCGGCTATAAAATGCCGGAAAAAGTCTACCGCATCGTTCAGGTTCCGGATTATCCGAAATCCCTGCAATTTATGTCGCAAGGCTCGTTGCTGTCGGTCAACGGTGACAAGCAAATCAGCGTCGCGGCGCGTAACGTACCGGGGCTGCGCCTGGACATCAAACGGGTGATCCCGAGCCAGCTGCAACACATCGTGTCGTTCAAAAGTCGTGAATATTCATCGGCGGAATTTAACCGCCTGAATGACGAGTATTTCACCGAGCACTTCAAATATCAGACGGCGGTGAATAACGACAAGCCGGGTGAAGTGAATTATCAGGGCGTCGATCTTTCGCGTTATCTCTCCACCGATCCGACCTCGCATCGCGGCGTATTCCTGCTGACGCTGTCGGAATGGGATCCGAAAAAGAAAGAAGTGAAACCGGAAGCGGATGACGACGGCAATGTGTATCAGGATGAAGACCAGAGCGGAGATGAAGCGCCGGTTGGCGATTCGCGATTCGTTGTTGTCACCGATTTGGGGATTATTGCCAAGCGTTCGCAGGATAAAACACGCGACGTATTTGTGCAGTCAATTCACAGCGGCACACCGGTGGCAAATGCGAAAGTCTCGGTTATTGCTAAAAACGGCGTCACGCTGCTGACTCAAACCACCGGTGCTGACGGGCATGTACGTTTCCCGGCGCTGGACGTTTATACCAGCGAGCGTCAGCCGGTGATGTTCCTGGTGGAAAAAGAGGGCGATGTCTCCTTCCTGCCAGCGGACCGGAATAACGATCGCGGCCTCGACTTCTCCCGTTTTGATGTCGATGGCGAAATCACCCCCAATGACCCGCGTACGCTGAGCAGTTATCTGTTCTCCGATCGCGGCGTTTATCGTCCGGGGGATACCTTCAATATCGGGTTGATCACCCGCGCTGCCGACTGGAGCAACGGGCTGGCGGGTGTGCCGGTGCGTGCGGAAATTCACGACCCGCGCGACAAGCTGATGAGCACTATCCCGCTGACGCTCGGTGCCAGCGGTTTCAATGAGCTGAGTTATACCACTGACGATAATTCACCTACCGGTGAATGGAATGTCTATCTGTATCTGATCGGCAAAGACAATGAGTCTTCCACTTTGCTGGGACATACCTCGGTTAACGTCAAAGAGTTCGAGCCGGATCAGCTGAAGGTGAAATTACAACTGACGCCGGAGCGTAAACAAGGCTGGGTGAAACCCTCAGAATTGCAGGCCAATATTGACGTACAGAACCTGTTCGGTACGCCTGCGCAGGACCGGCGCGTGACCTCGAAACTGACGCTGCGCCCGATGTATCCGAGCTTCGATCAGTTCCCGGATTACGCTTTCTATGAGAACCGCCAGAACAGCGACGGTTTCGAAACGGAACTGGAAGACCGCACGACGGATGAAAAAGGCGCGGCGAATATCCCGCTGGATCTGAAATCTTACGCTGACGCGACCTATCAGTTGCAACTGCTGTCCGAGGCGTTCGTGGCCGGTGGCGGACGTTCCGTGGCCGCAACGGCTCGGGTGCTGGTATCGCCGTATGACTCTCTGGTCGGCGTAAAAGCCGACGGCGATTTAGGCTATATCAACCGCGATGCAGCGCGCCATCTGAACATTATTGCGGTCGACCCGTCGCTGAAGCAGATTGCGTTGCCGGATCTGAAAGTCGCGCTGATTGAACAGAAATACATTTCAGTGCTCACCAAACAGGATTCCGGCGTTTACAAATATCAGTCGAAAATGAAGGAAGTGCAGTTGTCGGAACAGCCGCTGTCGCTGACGGCGCAGGGCAACGACCTGACGCTGGCGACGGATAAACCGGGTGATTTCGTGCTGGTTATTGAAGATGCGAAAGGCAATGTGCTGAACCGCATTGGCTATACCGTGGCCGGTAACGCCAACCTCAGCCGTTCGCTGGACAGGAATGCCGAACTGAAGCTGAAACTCAATCAGGCGGAGTACCAGCCGGGTGAGGAAATCGAGGTATCCGTTAACGCGCCGTACACCGGCAGCGGGCTGATTACCATCGAGAAAGATAAAGTCTACAGCTGGCAGTGGTTCCATACCGACACCACCAGTTCGGTGCAGAAAATCCGTGTTCCTGCAGGCATGGAAGGCAACGGCTACATCAACGTGCAGTTCGTGCGTGATGTGAATTCCAATGAAATCTTTATGAGCCCGCTGAGCTACGGCGTGATGCCGTTCAAAATCAGCACTAGAGCCCGCCAGAACACTCTCGACGTCAACGCGCCTGAGGTGATTAAACCGGGGGAAAATCTGGTCATGACGGTGAACACCGACGGCCCGCAACAGGTGGCGCTGTTTGCCGTCGATGAGGGAATTTTGCAGGTGGCGCGTTATCGCCTGAAAGATCCGCTGGAGTACTTCTTCCGTAAACGTGAACTGGGCGTGGAAAGCTCGCAAATTCTGGATCTTATCCTGCCGGAATTCAGCAAGCTGATGCAGCTCGCCGCCGCGCCGGGCGGTGACGCCGGTGAAGGTCTGGATCTGAACGTCAATCCGTTTAAACGTAAGCGCGACAAGCCGGTGGCGTACTGGTCGGGCATTACCGAAGTGAACGGCGAGAAGCAGTTTGATTATCCGGTGCCGGATTATTTCAACGGTAAAATCCGCGTGATGGCGATTTCCGTGACGCCGGACAAAATCGGTAAAGCGCAGACCTCGGCAACCGTGCGCGACAACTTCATCATGACGCCAAACGTGCCGTCGATGGTGGCACCGGGTGATGAGTTTGATGTCAGCGTAGGTGTCAGTAACAACCTCGAAGGGCTGAACGGCAAAAGCATTCCTGTTGCTATCCACCTGACTGTACCGCCGCAGCTTGAAGTGGTGGGCCAGGCCGATCAGAACCTGTCGCTGGCTGAAAAACGCGAGGGCGTGATTAATTTCCGCTTACGCGCCAAAGCCTTGCCGGGTGATGCGCCGCTGGTGTTTGAGGCGACGTATGGCGATAAAACCAGCCGCCGCACGATCAGTACGTCGGTGCGCCCGGCAATGCCGTTCCGCACGCAGTCGGTGATGGGACGCATGAACGGCAGCGGCCAGAACGTCGATAACCTGCGTCAGATGTTTGATGCTTACGCGGTGCGTAACGCGGCGGTGTCCAACTCGCCGCTGGTACTGACCAGCGGGTTATCCCAGTATCTGGCGGATTATCCGTATTACTGTTCTGAGCAGATTGTCAGCCGCTCGGTGCCGCTGATCCTCGAAACCGTGCATCCGGAAATGCGTGGCAATCTCAGCCCGGCGGACAGCAGCAAGCAACTGAAAGATATGCTGGGGGTGCTGCGTTCACGACAGAACGACAGCGGCGCGATTGGCCTGTGGCGTTCATCGCCGCAAACCGATCCGTTCGTCACGCCGTATGTAGTGCAATATCTGCTGGAAGCCAAAGCGGCGGGCGTTGCGTTGCCAGCCGGTATGCTGGAAGAAGCCAATTCGGCACTGCGCGAACTGGCGGCAAATCAGAATGATGATTTGTATACCCTGCGTCTGCGCGCATGGGCGGTTTATTTGCTGACCCGTCAGGGTGAAATCACCACCAGTTCGCTGGCCTCGGTGCAGGATACCTTGCAGCAGCGCTATCCGGACACCTGGAAAACCGATCTCAGCGCGATGTATCTGGCATCTTCTTACCGTCTGCTGAAAATGGATGATGAGGCGAATACGCTGTTGCAACCAACGTGGGCGCAACTGAGCAAGGCGTATGACAAAGCCTGGTGGACGCAAAGTTACTTTGATCCACTGGTGCAGGACGCGACGCGGCTGTATCTGATCACCCGTCACTTCCCGGAAAAAGTCTCCGCGATTCCGCCACAGGTGCTGGAAAATATGGTCAAGGCACTGAAAGAGGAACGCTACACCACGTATTCCTCGGCAATGAGCATTCTGGCGCTGGAGAGTTATTCCGCACAGGTGGCGGCGCAGGCCACGGCACCGGATGCGCTGAAAATTACGCAACTAAGCAAAACCAAAAATGTGGAACCGCAGCTGATTTCACAGGTTCAGGGGCTGTTTGCTAAAGCGAATTTCACCGCTGACGCACAGGCACTTCGCATTGAAAACGGCAATAACGCGCCCGCCTGGTACGTGGTGACGCAGGCGGGTTACGATCTGGCAGCGCCGAAGAAAGCCATTTCCCGCGGTCTGGAAATCACCCGCGATTACACCGATGAAAAAGGCAACGCAGTCACGCAGGTGACGCTGGGGCAGAAGATCAATGTGCATCTGAAAGTCCGCGCCAACTCGCAGGAAGGGCAGGACAATCTGGCGATTGTGGATTTGTTGCCGGGCGGATTCGAAGTGGTCCAGCAAACGCCACTGGAACCGGAATCTGACAGCAGTGATGAAAACAGTGAAGCAGAAGCTTCAGCGTCCTGGCAGTCACCGCTGGCGGCATCGGGTTCTACGTGGGCACCGGATTACAGCGATATTCGTGAAGATCGCGTGGTGATTTACGGCAGCGCCAGCACCGATGTGCAGGAGTTTGTGTATCAGATTAAAGCCACCAACACCGGCAGTTTCGTGATCCCTCCGGCTTACGGGGAAGCGATGTATAACCGTGAAGTTCAGGCGTTGTCGGTCAGTGATAAAAAACTGGTGGTCGTGCCGGCTGATGAAGCGGCTGTTGCTAAAAAATAACACAATGCAGAAGCCCCGCCGCTGATGGCGGGGCTTAACCTGTTCTGAGTAGCAAGATGATCACCTTTCGCGCATTTTCTAAAACAGCCAAACGTCTGCTGCAAAACATCGCGATGGCGGTTTTTTTACTGGCGATGATTATTGTGGCATGCCGCCTCTGGTCACATCCGCTCCTTTCTCAGGGCCAGCCTTTTTCCACCGTCTATTATGACCGTCAGGGTACGCTGATGCGTATCACGCTGGCGAACGACGACCGTTATCGCCTCTGGACGCCACTTGAACAGGTTTCTCCGCTGGCGGTGAAAAGCTTGTTGCTGCATGAAGATCGCTGGTTTTATATCAACCCCGGTTTTAACCCGTTCAGCCTGATGCGGGGGTTCTGGCGCAGCTATGTGACGGGTGGAAAGATGCAGGGCGGCTCCACTATCACGATGCAACTGGCGCGGATGCACTGGCATCTGAACACCCGCACGCCATCGGGTAAAATCATGCAGGTTCTGCGCGCGGTGCAACTGGAACTGAGTTATTCCAAACATGACATTCTCGAAGCCTATCTGAATACCGCACCGTACGGGCGAAATATTGAAAGCATTGGCGCGGCCAGCCTGATTTATTTCAACAAAGCCCCGAAGGATCTGACGTTACCGGAAGCACTGACGCTGGCGGTTCTGCCACAATCGCCGAGCTACCGTATCGACTCTAAAACCGGTGTTGTCGGTGCGGCGCTGACGCAGGCTCGTAACCGGCTTTTCCAGCGCTGGCAGGCCCATTATGCAACCGACAGCAGCCAGACTTCATTGTTCAGATTGCCGCTGGCACTGCGCCAGCCCGAACAGATGCCTTATATTGCGCCGCATTTCATCGAGCAGTTACGCCAGCAGAACCCGCAAATTATCCGCACGGATACCCGTATCGACACCACACTGGATGCCGGTTTGCAGCGGCTGATCGAGCGGCAGGTGAATGCGTTTATCACCCGCAACGAAAGCCGTGGGATTCACAATGCTGCTGTTGTGCTGGCCGATACCCGTGATATGGGTGTGCGTGCGCTGGTCGGTTCCGCCGGTTACTACAACCGTACGATTCAGGGGCAGGTGAACGGCACCAACGCGAAACGCTCGCCCGGTTCGGCGCTCAAACCGTTTATTTACGCGCTGGGCATGGAGCAGGGCGTGCTGCATCCGATGACTATTCTCAAAGATGTACCTTCAGCATTTGGGGCATATGCGCCGGAGAATTTCGACCGGCGATTTCTCGGACCAGTGACTGCCACCGATGCGCTGAACTTCAGCCGCAACATTCCGGCCGTGTATGTGGCTTCACAGCTTCGCCAGCCGACGTTCTATCAGTTTCTGCGTCTTTCCGGCGTGGCGGATATGTCCAGCGAGAACCATTATGGTTTATCGCTGGTGCTGGGCGGTGGCGAAGTGACGATGCAGGAACTGGCAAAACTGTACGCGTTGCTGGCGAACCGTGGCGTCTTACAGCCGTTACGGATGCAGAAATCCGATCCGCGGCAGACAACGCCGGTCAGGTTGCTGAGTGAAGAGGCCAGTTTCATCACCCTCGATATGCTGCGCCAGCACCGCCGTCCGGGCGATACGCTGGCACAGGCACCGTCTTCACTGCCAGTTTACTGGAAAACCGGCACGTCCTGGGGCTTTCGTGATGCCTGGAGCGTGGGGGTTTTCGGGCCTTACGTGCTGGTGGTGTGGGAAGGGAATTTCGACAGCAAAGGCAACAACGTGTTTGTCGGTGCCGATGCGGCCGCGCCGCTGTTCTTCAATATTATCGACAGCATTACCGCCAGTTATCCTGATTTGCAGGAACCCAAACGCCCGTTTCCCAAAGGGTTGAAAAGGGTGGATATCTGCCTGGCCAGCGGTGATTTGCCGACGCCGTGGTGCCAGCAAAAAGGCAAAACCTGGTTTATTCCGGGCAAGTCGCCGATCAAAGTCGATACGGTTTACCGCCCGGTGCGCCTCGATAAACTGACCGGTGAAGTGGCATGCCCGCCTTATGAGGAGGACGAAACCCGTACGGAAGTGTTTGAGTTCTGGCCATCGGATCTGGCGAATGTTTTTGCACAGGCAGGGTTGCCAAAACGTAAGCCCCCGGCGAATCACTGCAAGGATGAGGGCGTTGACGTGAGTGGCAATCCGCCACGCATCACGTCACCGCTGAAAAATACCACCTACACGCTGCGGCAGTCACAGCAAGGCCGTGACCGGATTTCCTTTAATGCGGTCACGGATGCGGACAGTAAAACGGTGTACTGGTTTGTCGATGACATCTACCTCGGCAGCTCCGCCAGCAAATCCGCTATCGACTGGCGGCCTATCAATAACGGCCAGTATCGCATTCGCGCGGTGGACGACCACGGGCGCGCGGACAGCCGGTTGGTGAGTATTGAGATTGTGAACTGAACAGCGTGGCAGGCTTATCGGATATCTATTTTCAAGGTCGCCATCCCACTGAATTCGCCGGTATCCAGCCCGCCACCAATGAGGTTAATTGGGTAAGCCGTCATAGAGATGTTTCCCATACCGTTTTGATTCATGGGTAAGTTTCCAGATTCAAAAGGGATCGCTGTACCGCTGGCATTCTCAACGCGAATACCAATATCGGCTTTATTGTCAGAAGGCCGGCGTCTGGCGACCAGCGTGTACTGATCTGTCAGGTCGTCCCCCTTCAACAGCATGGCAAGCTGTGTACCTGCCGGGATCTTCGGCAATCCATTGGCTGTGCAGTCATACGTAATGTTGAACGTTACAGGAATAAACCCTCTGGGAGGCTGATTGAGCGTGGTGAATTTATTGGTGGCGATGGCACCGAAATTGACCGTGATCGTTTCACCTTTATTGATTTCGCAGCTTTGGGGCACGGTCAGTTTTCCGCTGACGTAGACGCGGGCAACAGGGGAGCCAAGCGGAGGGGCGGTCACTATGGCCGTACCTGATGACAAATAAATCTCAGCGATCTCTGTTCTTGGTATATCCAGTTCTCCGATAAAAGGGGTGGTGATATAAAAAGTTAATGAGCCTTGAGAACCAATGTCGAGGCTGGCACGGGTATTTTGCTGCACGCAAACGCCGTTATTATTTGCATCTGTGTGATGCGTGGCATCGCCAAGTGTTTTGGTCGTCGGCACCGGAACATCAGTTGCCGGAGGCAGATCAAGGCTTGCTTTGACATCAATGTGGTCATTAATTTTGTAATATCCCGGCTCAGTTCCCTTAGGTAAGGCGGTTTTTACGGTGTACATCAGCAGTACTCCACTGCGGCTGCTGGCATCTTTGTCGGTACAATTGCAGGCAATGGTGTAATTTTGCATTCCACCATTCATGCTTTTTTCATACTTTTTCCCTCTCTCGTTGTCCGACGCGGGGATGTCTTCATGAAGAAAGTTTTCATAACTCACGCCGGCACCATTTTCTGGCGAGCACATTGCCGATCCCGCTTGTGCGAGGGATGAAAAACTATTTATGGCGATCCCCAACAGTGCGAGCTTTATGAGTGATGTCAGGTTGTGCAAAACCTGTTTTTTAGTGTGCATGAATTATCCTTAAATACACTGAGCCGTCAGCGAATTCACCTGAGAGGTTGAGGCAGAAATGTTGAGTTGAGCCTGACATTGCTGAGATGCGTTATTCCCCCATTTGACATGAAGTAAAACGGGTTTTTCTAACGGGATACCTGACAGATAAACGACGCCGCCCTCATCCACGATATTGCTTTGTTTATCAGTGGCCGCCACGGCACCAAACGGGACTGTGGCCCCGTTTGGTCTGACAAGTGTCACCAAAACTCTGGCCCCCACTCGGGCATCAAAATGTGCCGTCACCATGGCGCCGGAATTCGGGATCACAATGGCTGAGGTATTTTCGATATCTACGTCGTCAGGCAGGGTGGTGGTGTCCATGGCGATACGGTTTTCGTTATACGCAGTCAGATACGGGACGACAGCAAAACCACGCCAGTCTGTTCTGACGCCAGGAAGATTTTGCAGACGTGCCCCACTGGCCCCATTGGTATCAATCAATGCAAAGGAATCACCGAGAGGTTGAGACAAAGTGGCACCCCGGGAATGCGCCACGATCCCGCCGGCAATGCCGTAGCTGAGTTGCTGAGAATCCCTGCTGTAATTGTAACCTGCATTGAGATTGCCAAAGGAGGAGCGGTAAGAAGAGTAAAGGTTGCTGCCGCTTTCACTGTTATGATCGGTATAACTTTGCTGAACTGAATAGCTCAGGCGACGATCGTCAAGCGCGGTTCCGCTTAATCCAACCTGATGCCGTGTCCCTTCGCCTTTCTGGTGAGAGACATTGTATGTCCCCCAGCTTTGTGGCAACCAACGGCTGAGCGGAATACGGACGTTCAGGGATATCTGTTGATCGTTATCCTGATCCTGTAACTGGCTGTAGGAATAGCTCAGGTTATAGCTGATACCAAACAGACTGTTGTTTAAGCCCAGTGAGAGATTCTTCTCCTTGCCGCTGTTATTCCAGTAGTCCTGTTTGTATCCTGACAGATACAGGCTCGCGCCTTGCCACAATGTCTGATTGATATTGAACTGGATTTTACTGCGTTTGTGATAATCAAGTTCCGGAACATTGTCGCCATCAAGATATTGTGTGGACTCATCGAAGTCGTAATATCCCGCACTTGAGTACCGATAGCTTGCCAGACTGAAATCTGTGTCGGTCATTTCAATATTTTTCGAATACTGGACGCGATATGACTGACCTGAGGTGGTTTGATTATTGTCCAGTGTAGAACGGGCATGGGTAACATCAGCCGAAATGCCGCCCAGCCACCGGAGGTTATAACCCATGCCGATGAGTCCTGAGAGGTAATCTTCAGATACCACAGAGCCACCGTAGGACGTAATGGTGTTTGAAATACCATAGATAGCCGTACCTTGAGCAAAGGTTGGCTCTTTCTCATTGTTATCTGTCGCGCGATAAGTCCCCGCTGTTGCGCTGTATTTCAAACGACCAGGGCGTTGCATGATGGGAATCGCTGAAAAAGGCTGATTAAACCGGCGTTCAGTCCCGTCAGCTTCTTTCACCGTTATCTCAAGATTTCCGCTGTAGGATGAGGGATAAAGATCGCTAATCTCAAAGGCACCCGGAGGGACAAAAGACTGATAAATAATGTGATCATTTTGCCGGATAGTGACTTCTGCATTTGAGTTTGCAATACCCCGTATGGTGGGTGCGAAACCGCGCTGGCTGTTTGGCAGCATATTATCGTCAGAAAAAAGCTGAACCCCGGAGAACGGGACACTGCTGAGAATTTCTCCGGAGGTCGAATTTTCACCGATTTGGAATTTTGATTTTAAGGTTTTGATATCCCGTTCGGCGTAGGTTGAGATCGTATCCCAACGCTTCTCACCTCCGCTGTTGCTGTAAGTCGTATAATTACGTAAGCGCCACGGGCCTACGTTGAAGCCATTTTGCAGATTCAGGTATTGGCTGGAATCATCACTGCCATTTCGGTAACTCCTCTGGCCGCCTGAATAGGAATAATTTGAGAAAAGTACAGGCGCGCCGTCATCCCATTTTTCCGGATCAATATAGTCTTCAGCTTTTTGAAGGATCGCTGCCTGCGGAATGCTGAAATTAAGCTGCATGAGGTAGAAATCAAATTTGACGTCTGCAGCAGGGATATATTGTGCAAGCGAACCCAAAGGTGCGTCCGGCTGATGATTTTTTAACGCCGGAAACGCATCAACATTGACGCCCAGTAACCGCAATATATCAGGCGTGATCTGTGGCTCAAGCGTGCCGTCTGGTTTGGACAAGTAGCTGATTGAATGACGTATTTTTAATTTTTTATTCACATACAATGCAGTGTCATAGTTACCTGGTAACTGTGCCTGGTCATTACTCTGGAACAACGAGAGGTCGACATCCCCAACATCACCGGCTTGACGCTCGATGAACTGAGGATCGAAATAGACATTTTCTGAACGGGCCGGGTGAGCGGCGAGTAATCCCAAAGCCGTACTGGTCAGCAGGCCACCCAGTTTTAGCACGAGCGGCGCGGAGGTCTTTTTAATGTCTCCAGACAAGCTCTTCTGTAAAAATTTTTCATCCGTGAGCATAGTTTTCTCGTGCTTCTGAGTTGCCGTAATTAGGCGATTGCTGTGAGTTATGGCGTGGCTTTATTGGTCCGGTTACAGAGGTTGCTCATATCGTTCTGTCGTGCCGCCATAGTCATTTATCGCTTCCCATTTCACACTGTTGCCTGAGATTTTCGCGGGAAGAATGACATCCAGCTCGCTCAATGGCGCAATCATGGCCACCTCTTTTAAAAAAGTTGAGCCAATGCTGAGTGAACTGAAAACAACGTGATAAGGGCTCTGATTCTTGATAACGAGATGCCCGTTATTTCTGGAGAAAGTGAGCGCCTTCGGTGCTTCAAACGATTTTCCGGGCAGTTTTGTTGGCCGGTAAAAGAGCTTTATCCGCGTATTGACCACCAGTTTAAGTTCGTTTTTTGTATTTTTTGGCGTTGAAGGTATCGCTTTAACATTGATATAGAAAACGGACTCTCTGTCTGTCGGGAGGGCGCTGCCATTATAGGAAATGCGCAGGTTACTTTCCTGTTGAGCATTCAGTCGAAATAGTGGCGGGGTGATAATAAAAGGACCGCGTGTTTTTTCTCCCCCCGCATCAACCCACGATTGTATGAGGAAAGGATTGTTATCGGCATTATTTTTAACGGAAAGGGTAGCTTCCCTTTTATCTGCATCATAAATAACGCGTGTCCGTCCGACAATAATTCCGCCGGCATAGGTTATTTGTGATGTAACTACTGAAGTTATAATGAAAAGTAATGTTAATATTTTTGACTTACCCATTCGAATATGAATCCTTACAGTAGCAATATATTCATGCGGTAATTGAATAAACGTATAAGAGATGCCCTGTAGAATTAATTTTTTACAGGGCAAGGCTCAAAGTACTTATCTGTAATCGAGAGTGACTTTCACGCGCGCGTCTGCCGCACCGGCAGTGATATCGCCAGGCAATTTAAACGACTCATAGTATGCGAGAAGGTTGACATTCATAACCTTTCCGGGGATTGGATAGATGATGTCAGGTAATCCGTTGATTTTCATTATCTCGTTGGTTTCTGCATCTTCGATTCTGATGCCGACACCATCCGCCATTTCATCACCGTAATCATTGCCAAGTGCAATCAAATCAGTGGTATCAGCAACGGTATCTGACTCCAGCCATATCCGGAAGTGAGGGGTAGGATTACTTTCAGTAACGACAGGACAGTTATCAAGTGGCAGGGTAAAAGGGATCTTCGGAGAGAGATCACCAATTTCCTGGAATTGAGCTGCTGAATAAGTCCCTAAAGGTATATTGAGCTCTTCACCCCCATTGATTTCACAGGCCTCTTCAACAATCGCACCCGTAAAATTAATAGCGCCATCGATCGCATAGCTATTTGCAGCCATAGCCAAAAATATCCCACCCGCTAAGAGCTTGAACTTGGTTTTCATTTTTTGCGTCCATTCAGAAATAAAAATTAGTGGTTAATCTAAAGATGACTTTATCGGATTAAATAAAGTGAATTCATCACCTTCAGACGCCGAATTCTATCAAGTGTTCTATACATTGAATAGTCGGTGGCATCCTGTCTAATTAAATGATAATGAGTTTTTAATCTGAAATATCACTGTCTATGATCTTTATGGTTTGGTTAATTCATTCAAATGATCAGTTGGTGGGTAAATGATCTATTTCTCAAATAAAATATTATCCTTATCGCTTTATTATTAATCAAACGAATAAGTAAAATCACCAAACTTTTATCCCCACGGGCACATTGAGATGATCATTTTCCTGATACTTTCGGTAGAAATGCTCAGATAATGACCAGAAAAACGGATGAGCAGGTTTGCAGAGCGGGACACCCCGTAACAAACCAACCTTCGCTTGCAGAAGACTCCTCTGATATTGTTGATAAATTAGGAAATCCATAATCATTGTTACAATTTCGACTAGAATATATACCATTAAACGCTGTCTGTTTTGGCTGACTTTTCTAACAATACAAGCTTGAGGCATTCACGCCTTTGGGAGATTTAAATGCAAGAAAATCACAAGATTCTGGTGGTCGATGACGATATGCGCCTGCGTGCACTTTTGGAGCGTTATCTGACTGAACAGGGCTTCCAGGTGCGTAGCGTTGCCAATGCTGAACAAATGGACCGTTTGCTGACCCGTGAGTCATTCCACCTGATGGTTCTGGATCTGATGTTGCCTGGCGAAGATGGCTTATCTATCTGCCGTCGTCTGCGCAGTCAGAGCAACCCGATGCCGATCATCATGGTGACGGCGAAAGGGGAAGAAGTTGACCGTATCGTGGGGCTGGAAATTGGTGCCGACGACTACATTCCTAAGCCATTTAACCCGCGTGAACTGCTGGCGCGTATCCGCGCAGTCCTGCGGCGTCAGGCCAATGAACTGCCAGGCGCACCTTCTCAGGAAGAGGCGGTTATCTCATTTGGTAAGTTCAAACTAAACCTCGGCACCCGCGAAATGTTCCGTGAAGATGAGCCTATGCCACTGACCAGTGGTGAGTTTGCCGTGCTGAAAGCGCTGGTAAGCCATCCGCGTGAGCCACTGTCCCGTGACAAGCTGATGAATCTGGCGCGTGGCCGTGAATACAGTGCGATGGAACGCTCTATCGATGTGCAGATTTCCCGTCTGCGTCGTATGGTAGAAGAAGATCCGGCGCATCCGCGTTACATTCAGACTGTCTGGGGTCTGGGCTACGTATTTGTACCGGACGGCAGTAAGGCATGAAGCGAATACGCTTTTCACCGCGTAGCTCGTTTGCCCGAACACTGTTATTAATCGTCACCTTGCTGTTCGTCAGCCTGGTGACGACCTATCTGGTGGTGCTGAACTTCGCCATTCTGCCCAGCCTGCAGCAGTTCAATAAGGTATTGGCATACGAAGTCCGTATGCTGATGACTGACCGGCTGCAGTTGGAAGATGGGACGTTGCTGGCGGTTCCACCGGCATTTCGTCGCGAAATCTACCGCGAACTGGGCATTTCTCTTTATACCAACTCTGCGGCCGAGGAGAGTGGCCTGCGCTGGGCGCAGCATTACGAATTCCTCAGTCAGCAGATGGCGCAGCAACTCGGTGGTCCTACTGACGTGCGCGTCGAGGTCAATAAAAATACCCCGGTGGTGTGGCTGAAAACCTGGTTGTCGCCTGACATCTGGGTGCGGGTTCCCCTTACTGAAATCCATCAGGGCGATTTCTCCCCGCTGTTCCGCTATACGTTGGCGATTATGTTGCTGGCGATTGGTGGCGCGTGGCTGTTTATCCGTATACAGAACCGCCCCCTGGTTGAGCTGGAGCATGCGGCGTTGCAGGTAGGGAAAGGCATTATCCCGCCGCCGCTGCGTGAATACGGTGCGTCTGAAGTGCGTTCGGTGACGCGGGCGTTTAATCAGATGGCTGCCGGTGTCAAACTGCTGGCCGATGACCGTACCCTTCTGATGGCGGGCGTCAGCCATGATCTGCGTACGCCGCTGACGCGCATTCGTCTGGCGACCGAAATGATGAGTGACGATGACAGTTATCTCGCCGAGTCGATCAATAAAGATATCGAAGAGTGCAACGCGATTATTGAGCAGTTCATCGATTATCTGCGCACCGGACAGGAGATGCCGACCGAGATCACCGATCTTAACGGTATTCTGGGCGAAGTGATTGCGACGGAAAGCGGTTATGAACGTGAGATCGACTCTGGTCTGGCGGACGGCGAATTGCTGGTCAATGCTCATCCGCTGTCTATCAAACGTGCCGTGGTGAATATGGTGGTGAATGCCGCCCGTTATGGCGACGGCTGGATTAAAGTCAGTAGTGGTCGCGAATTGCAGCGGGCCTGGTTCCAGGTCGAAGACGACGGCCCGGGCATTGAGCCTGACCAGCTTAAGCATCTGTTTCAGCCATTTGTGCGTGGCGAAAGTGCGCGAACTACCAGCGGAACCGGACTCGGGCTGGCGATTGTTCAGCGCATTATTGATGCCCACTCAGGCACGCTGGATATCGGGAAAAGTGACCGCGGGGGATTACGAATTCGGGCCTATCTGCCGTTACCGGTTGAGATGCTGAAAGCGGTGGCGGTACAGCAAAAACTGGTTTGATTAAGGGGAGCCTTAATGATCCCTTTTATTCAGACAGGTGAAAGTTTCGGTTTCTCAATTTCGGCGATCACTTATCGCGCTGCGGCAGCTGAAACATAGCCAGCGCGGAGCGCGCAATAGAGCCCGGGATTCCTTAAGGGGGGTGGCGATAAGCCACCTTTAAGGCCGGTGTGGGTGGCAACCCAGGTTTAACAGCAGCCCAGCCGCTGGCTTAATTCTTCCTGCTCATCACATAATACTCTGCCGCTTCTTCCCGCCATCGTGGTGTTTCCGCCGTATCCCATGGATTAACTAACACCACGCCCGTGTGGGCAAACACTTCTGCGTGATCCGTGGCAAGCCCCGCCTGATGGTTCAGGCAGATTGCCGCGAGCTGCATATCACGCTCCGCCATCTCAATATTGGCCGTCTTCGATAAGGCCATCACACGCGGGTAATACAGCGCGCTGGCCGCATCAAACGGCAACAGCCTGCCCGCGAAATCCTGGTTCATCATCTCCAGCAAAGCGTCCGAAAGCGCGGCTTTCGGCTGATTCTCCGGCAGACTATCCGCCCAGCTGAAAAGCGCCGCGACGCTCAGGCTGGTCAGATACAGTTGTGTGGCGTCCTGCGCGTCCAGCCATTGCAGCACGTTCTTTTGCGGGAAGGGGCTAATCATCTCAAGGATGACGGCAGTATTGAGGATGATCATTTCGGTGGCAGTTCCAGATGTTCCACGCTCAGGGAAGAAAAGCGCTGGCGCAGCTGACTGCCCAGACCAAAATCAGGCACTGTAGTGGTCAGCGCCTGTTTTAGTATCAAACGTGCTTCTTCTTCCATCGAATGGCCTTTTCTGGCCGCCGCAATGCGCAGTAATTCCTTCACATCATCATCCAGATTACGAACGGTAATCGTCGCCATATCAGGCTCCTCTGACAGCAATGCTGTCATTCTGAAATGCCGCTGGGCTGGTTGCAATAAAAAAGGCGCGGAAGCCCGCGCCTGATAAGAGTTTGCCAGCAGATTAGCGTTTCGGTCCGGCACTGACCAGTGCGGCGCCAGCCGGGGTATCGGTGTATTTGTCGAAGTTATCGATAAATAACTGTGCCAGATGTTCAGCTTTTTCCTGCCACTGTTCACGGCTGGCGTAAGTATTGCGCGGATCCAGAATATGCGTGTCGACGCCCGGCAGCTCAACCGGCACCGCCAGATTAAACAGCGGCAAGGTGAAGGTTTCCGCATCATCAATGGTGCCGTTGAGGATCGCGTCGATAATAGCGCGGGTATTTTTCAGCGAAATACGTTTGCCGGTACCATTCCAGCCAGTGTTCACCAGATAGGCCTGAGCGCCTGCAGCTTCCATGCGCTTCACCAATACTTCGGAATATTGCGTCGGGTGCAGCATCAGGAACGCCGCACCAAAGCAGGCAGAAAAGGTTGGCGTGGGTTCAGTGACACCGCGCTCAGTTCCGGCCAGCTTCGCAGTGAAACCGGACAGGAAATGGTATTGCGTTTGCGCGGCTGTGAGACGGGAAACCGGCGGCAATACGCCAAACGCATCGGCTGTCAGGAAAATCACTTTACTGGCGTGACCGGCTTTCGATACCGGTTTCACGATATTTTGAATGTGATAAATCGGGTAGGAGACACGGGTATTCTCAGTCTTGCTGCCGTCATTGAAGTCGATTTTGCCGTCTGCGCTGACCATCACGTTTTCCAGCAAGGCATCGCGTTTTATCGCACCGAAAATTTCCGGCTCGGCATCTTTGCTCAGTTTGATGGTTTTGGCATAGCAGCCACCTTCAAAGTTAAAGACGCCGTCATCGTCCCAGCCGTGCTCATCATCGCCGATAAGCTGACGCTTCGGATCGGTGGATAAGGTGGTTTTGCCGGTACCGGAGAGACCAAAGAACACCGCCACATCGCCTTTTTCGCCGACGTTCGCCGAGCAATGCATTGAGGCGATACCCTGCAATGGCAGCAGATAGTTCATGACTGCGAACATGCCTTTCTTCATTTCTCCGCCGTACCACGAGCCGCCTATCAGCTGGATACGCTCGGTCAGATTGAAAGCGATGAAGTTTTCAGAATTCAGACCCTGTTTCTGCCAGTCCGGATTGGTACATTTCGCGCCGTTCATCACGATGAAATCAGGCTCGAAATTTTCCAGTTCATTGACTTCGGGGCGAATGAACATGTTCTTGACGAAATGTGCCTGCCAGGCGACTTCCGTAATAAAACGTACTTTCAGGCGCGAGTCTGCATTGGCACCGCAGAAGGCATCAACGATAAACAAACGTTTCCCGGATAGCTGCTTGCTGACCAGCGCCTTGAGTGATGTCCAGATTTCCTGCGACAGCGGTTTGTTATCATTTTTCCCTTTGCCCTGATCAGCCCACCAGAGCGTATCGCGTGTGGTGTCATCACGGACGATGTATTTATCTTTCGGCGAGCGGCCGGTGAAAATGCCAGTATCGACATTCACTGCACCGAGCTCTGTCACCTGCCCGCGCTCATAACCTTCCAGGCCCGGGGCCGTCTCTTCTGCAAAAAGAGTTTCGTAATCAGGATTATAGACAATTTCGCTATTCTGGTGGATCCCATACTGGGAGAGTGTTTCGGCGGTGATCCCGATAGTGGTAGGCATTTCCCTGCTCCTTGCTGAATTTGAATCCCATAAATAGGGATAAATCAGTTGCTATTGTAGGTATATATCGCTTTTGTGCCACGACAGCTCTCAAAGAATAACGGTAGATGTGAATGTTTTTCCAGAATTGTGATGAAAAACCCGAAAGGTGTGCAAATGAGGTTATGGAATAGCAATAAAAAAGGGACTTTTCAGTGAAAAGTCCCTCAGGCTGCGCGTGTTAACGATCAATGAACGTGGTCATCTCCGGAATGAACGTCGCCGCCAGCTTTCAGTGTCGCCATATCCATCGCGTCAAATTCATAGTCCGTACCGCAATAATCGCAGTGCATCTCTATTTTCCCATCAGTTTCCAGCATGTCGAGCACATCTTCATCCGGCAGCGTCAGCAACGCTGCTGCACAACGTTCGCGGGAACAGGTGCAACGGAAACAGACATTCTGCGGTTCATACAGGGTGACCTCTTCCTGATGATACAGACGATAAAGCACTTCGTTGGCAGGCAGGGTCAGCAGCTCTTCCGCTTTGATGGTGGTGGTCAGTTGTGCCAGATGGCTGAACTCTTCCGGATCAGTATCTTGCGCTGGCAGAACCTGCAACAACATGCCGCCTGCAGCAGGCTGGCCTTCAACTTCACCCGTGCGGATGAAGATGCGGGTTGGCAGCTGTTCTGACTGCATGAAGTAGTTTTCCAGACACTCTGCCAGGTTTTCGCCTTCCAGCCCCACGACGCCCTGATAGCGTTCGCCGACGGTCGGAGAAATCGTGATCACCATGTAGCCGTTGCCAATCATCTCTTTCAGCGAGCTGCCTTCGGTAATGTCACCCTGCAGACGTGCGACGCCGCGCAGTTCCTGCTTGTTGTTACCGTTGATCACGGCCAGTTTCAGCGGACCATCACCTTGCAACTGCACGGTAATATCGCCGTCAAATTTCAGGGTGGCAGTCAGCAGGCTGGTCGCCACCAACATTTCACCCAGCAGATTGCGCACTTCTGCCGGATAGTCGTGACCGGCAATAACCTGCTGGAAAGTCTCTTTGAGCGAGACCAGTTCACCGCGAACGGCGTGATGATTGAACAGGTAGCGATGCAGTTGGTCGTGATTAGACATAATTTTCTCTCTGTTTAGCGAACTCAAATCCTTCATCCCTCCTGGAAGGACTTTGGATTTATTCAGAATCGCCATATTTAAATTTGATCAGGTTGCGGCGTTCCTTTTTGTCCGGACGTCTGTCCGGATGCGGCATCGCGTTCATTTTGCGTGCTTCGGAGATTTTTTCCCGGCTGGCAATGCTCGCCTCAGTTTCCTGATACAGTTTCTGTGCTTCTTCTGCACTACGGCGCTGAGTGGTCAGCCCCAGAACGATGATCGTTTTTGAGTCATTTCCCTGACGCAATGTAATTTCGGCATTCAGTTCCATCAGCTTGCTGGGTTTCCCCCGCTGACCGTTGTAATGCACTTTGCCGCCATCAATCATCTCGCGTGCCAGCGCGCGGGTCTTATAAAAACGAGCCGCCCACAACCATTTATCGAGGCGCACTGCATTATCGTCGTCTTCCGTTTTACCTTTCATATTCTTCCCCTGAGCGTACCGGTGTTACTTAGCCGGGCCTGTTACGGGGTGAATTGCAGGCAACAGGCTGCGGTAATCATTGATGGAAGGATGTCCTTCAAATGACTTATTTGCCATGGTCGAGTCCGGATTTTCTATACCCAGACAATAGCGGATGCCGAAGGTTTTTGCCGCATTCAGGATCGGTTCACCGTCATCGACAAATAATGTCCTGTCGGGATTAAAGCCCGTTTGTTGCTGAACTGCAGACCACAGCCGCTGATCTTCCTTCGGATAACCAAATGTGTGGGTGGAAAGTAATAAATCAAGGTGCTGGTCTAATCCGGTATGTTCAATTTTAACGGAAAGACTGTGCGGATGCGCATTGGTGAGCAAAATTGTCTGTCGTCCGCTTTCACGCAGATGAGCCAGAAACGGCAGCGTGTCGTCGCGAAGACGCGCATTTTTGCCGATATTCGTCGTCATCTGGTAGATATCCAGACTCAGCCTTTCACTCCAGTAGTCGAAGCAATACCAGTTCATGGTGTGCTGGACGGCGAGATATTCGTCATGAATTAACTGGCGCGCGTTTTCAAGCGGGATCGCACGCTGCTGGCTAAGGGCAAGAGGGACATCCTGCAACCAGAACTGGCTGTCAAAAGCCAGATCCAGCAATGTGCCGTCCATATCCAGTAAAACAGTATCGATGTATTGCCAGTCAAAATCGGGGGGCATGAAGACTCCAGGTTCTTGCGGCTGTGAGAAACCGCAGGGGCGAACAGATGAAAGCAGGGAAGGGCGTCAGGGTAGCATAATCTGACCGGGTGGCGCAGGGACACCCGGTGGTTTTCAGCCCAGTTTTTGCACGGGGATTGGCATTAATGTGGGATGAAAGCAGGAGTTATAATATTGCTGAATATCGTCGATTCTGCGCTTATCTTTGATGAAACGGCGGGTAAACAGCACGAGATTGACCGCCAGAACACCGATTAACAGTAACAGTAATAAGCTGGTGCCCAGATAGCGCCAGAGCGTTGAGATATCCGGCTCGCTGTGCAACGAAATGTGACGGGTTCCGTTGGCATCAATGCTGATACTGGTGATCACGCCCTGCGCACTGAACGGTGTATGTAGCAGGAGTGTCGATAATTGTTGCAGTTGCTTCCACTGCTCCTGAGGCGGGTTAGCAAACACGCTGACCGGAGGCGTGGGCATTTCAATCAACTGGCGTCCTTCATCGTTACTGATCAAGAATCCGCCCGGTGGCGGGCTGTTAAGGCTGTCAGCGGCGCGACGGGTTTCCTGAACAAAGAAAGAAGACGTTGCGTTATTCACCAGTTCACTCAGCGATTGCGCGCTGACCGGACGCAGCAGAACGTTAATCCCCTGCAATGTGCCTGCTTTTGCCCGCTTAACCAGCGAATTCCAGTTGCTCGAATTGCCCAGATTCACCAGCGCATTTTTCAGACGAACACAATCGTTACTGTTTCCGCATAGCGTTTCGGTTTTCAGCACGATATCCGCGAAATCATCAAGCAGGATCATCCCGGATTTCTCGATGGCGGTGGCCAGTTGCGGGTTAATGTTTTGCTCGGGGGTTTGGTTCTGGCCGGGATGCAGCTGGTTGTTCACCGTGGTTTGCAGCGCTGTAGCTGCATCAATAATTTCTGACTGCGGCACCGGCAGCGGCGTCGCGGTATTCCAGTAAATCGCGGAACAATCAAAAGGCATAAAACCGGATGCAGAACGGCTGGCCGCCGGTGGCACATAACACATGCCGGTACCCTGAACTTTCAGGGTGTCGCCGACGCGCAGGGCAGCCTTTTCCAGTTCCTGTACGCTGTTAACCTGCGAACTTTGTGCACCTTGCAACCAGGCTACGCTGAGTTTGAGCGGCAGGCCAAGCGGCACATAAACCAGTAACGCCAGCAGCAAGAGGAAGGCGCTGGTGGCGAGCACAAGGTTTCTTCCCCACTGCTGGAGCGGGAATCTTTTCACTTCCTCGTGCAGTGTCAGATAGCTTCCCTGGCGGACAACGTGGCTGTTCATATAGACTTCCACGTCCGTTGGCTGTCCGAGATCACGACCAATATAGGGCTGCCAGTGAGGCGGATAAATCAGGTCTACCGCACCGAGCGAAATATTGCTGATATCACCTTGTTTGGATTCACCGAACAAACCCCAGCGTTTAGGTAAGCCGCGCAGGCAATGAATTTCCTTACGATTTTTACCTAAACGTTCAGACACAAACCGCCAGATAACCCAGGCGGCTAATCCTGCCGAAATCACCAGCAACCAGGGCAGAAATATCACCGGACTTTGCAGTGTGATGAAAAGCAGAAGCAGAATAGCGGAAACAGCCAGCGCTTCTTTTACACCATTCGAACGGGTCAGCGCATGCTCTTCACGTGTTTCGCGACGCACTTTGACCAGTTCAATATGCTCGCTTTCTTCATGACGGATAGACGCATTTTGCGGCTGAGAAGGTATCACCGCCGAAACCGGCGCCGGGCCTTCGTAAACGTGCTCGGTCAGCGTATGACCGTTGAGTGAAATCACCAGCGGCAGAGTCTGTGTTTTGATCAGCTCGACCTGGTTTTCCTGAGCAATGTATTGCTCCCAGAATGGCGGCAGGTGAATTTCAGTAGAATCGAGGAAGTAACGCCATTTGTTAGGATCTTCGCTCGCCACCCCATAACGGGTGATCGCGCGGGTCAGGCTATAAACATTTTCGCTTTTGGTGGTCAGCGTCAGTTTATCGCGCAGGATAATCAGATTATTGCGGTGGGTGATCGGTGTCTGGCCGAGGCCTTCATTTTGTCGCAGATAGCGTTCTACTGCGTCGCGTTCTTTCTGGGAGAGTTTGCGCTGACTGGGTGTGGAAAAACGCACGACTGACTCGCCGCGTTGGCGGCGACGCAATACGAGCCAAAAATAAGACGCTGTGGCAATAATTGCGATACACAACAACACCAGTGTCACGACTACTGTGCTCATCCGATCCCCGTTCAGACGTGGGTGACTTACGTCAACTCTGTGAAAGTATTATACATATAACGAAATGCACATTCTGCGCATGGGTGCTTTTTGATAGGAATTTTATTATTGTTAACCTGAATCGCGTGCACAAAAATACCACGCTAGAGGATACCTGCATTTGGGAATTAACGGGTATCGGTATAATCCTATTTTTAAGTGAGAGTGTTTTTGTTAAAGCAAAAATGTGACAGCCATGAGTCAACGTGTTTTTTTTGCGCGATTAACGGCGATTATTTAGTGACATTTTGAACGGGAAACAGGCAGGACAAAGACAGTTTTTCAGTAAAGATTGCGATGCTGACGCTCCTTAACGCACAATGACTACCGGTAGCGGCTTTTGAACAGACAAACGAACCCATTAGAACACCTCTGGTCAGGTGAATAATAAGTTGGGGATGAGATGACACAACACCTGCAAAAACCGAAAATTACGAAGGTGGAAACCGTAGCCCGTTCGCGATTATTCACCATCGAATCTGTTGATCTGACATTCAGCAATGGCGCTGAACGCGTGTATGAACGCATGCGTCCTTCCGATCGTGAAGCGGTGATGATTGTACCGATCATTGATGATGAGCTGTTGTTAATTCAGGAATATGCCGTTGGGATTGAAAGCTACGAGCTGGGTTTTCCCAAGGGCCTGATTGATCCGGGTGAAGGTGTGCTTGAGGCGGCGAACCGGGAACTGATGGAAGAAGTGGGCTACGGTGCACGGCACTTTGACGTGCTGGCAAAACTGACCATGGCACCTTCTTACTTCTCCAGTCGCATGAATATCGTCATTGCTAAAGATTTGTATATGAAAAGCCTGGAAGGTGATGAGCCGGAGCCTTTGCCACAAACGCGCTGGCCGGTGTCACGCATGATGGAACTGCTGCAACATCCCGATTTTTGCGAAGCCCGCAACGTGAGTGCGTTATTTTTGGCGCATGAGTTTCTGATGCGCAATGCCCGCTGAGCCTGCGATAAAACATCATTAAAAAAGCCGGTCATGCATTACGCAGACCGGCTTTTTGCTTTACAGCTCAGGCATCAGAACAGTTCGTGTTCCTGACCGTTATCCATGATGGTTGTTCCGACCTCATGCACAGCATGTTCTGTCGGCTGAGTCCCGTCGATAAAGTATTCCGGGCGACTGTTACCGCCGCCGTCAGAAAGCTTACCGGTACTCTTATCGATAGTGACGGTCACCACACCCGGAGGCGGAGTCTGTGGCTGTTCCGGCACTCCTTCCAGCACGGCTTTCATGTAATCATCCCAGGCTGGCTGAGCACTTTTCGCGCCGCCTTCGGCACCGGAGATTTGATCCGGGATGACACCGGAAGCCGTCGAACGGCCCAAATCACGACGGTGATCGTCAAAGCCAATCCAGACTGATGTCACCACGTCAGGGCCATATCCGGAGAACCAGGCATCTTTCGAGCTGTTGGTTGTCCCGGTTTTGCCGCCAATGTCGTGACGTTTCAGGTCGCGTCCTGCGCGCCAGCCCGTCCCCATCCAGCCCGGTTCCCCGAAGATGTTGGAGTTCAGTGCATCACTGATCAGGAATGACAGAGGAGTACTGATCACATGCGGTGCGTATTGCTGTGCGGCATCAACCTGTGGCGAGTTCGGCGGAACCTGCTCAAGTTGTGGCGTTGGCACACTGGTATTGTTATTGATGGTGGACGTAGCAACATTTTCTACGTTGTCATCCGACAGCACGGCAGATTTCTGCGTATCCCCATAAATAACCGGAATATTACAGGTACGGCAGGCGATTTTAGGTTTGGCTTCAAACTGAACCTGGCCGGATTCATCCACGATTTTGGTGATGAAATACGGGTCAACCAGATAACCGCCGTTGGTCAGTGTGGCGTAACCGCGCACCACCTGTAACGGAGTGAATGAAGCAGAACCCAATGCCAGTGATTCGGAATGAACAATGTTCGCCGCCGGGAAGCCAAAACGCTGCAGATATTCAGCCGCGTAATCCACACCCATCGCACGCATCGCACGCACCATCACCACGTTTTTAGACTCGCCCAGACCCTGACGTAAACGGATCGGGCCGTAATACGTTGGCGGGGAGTTCTTCGGCCGCCAGTCGGTACCTGCACCGGCATCCCAGCGGGTGATTGGCATGTCATTCAGGATAGTCGCCAGCGTCAGGCCTTTATCCATTGCTGCGGTATACAGGAAAGGTTTGATGTTCGAACCGAGCTGACGAACCGCCTGATTGGCGCGGTTAAACTTACTCTGGTTGAAGTCAAACCCGCCGACCAGCGCTTCAATGGCACCGTCGTTTGGATTGAGTGAAACGATGGCTGAGTTGACATCAGGCACCTGCGCCAGCCACCAGTCATCACCCACTTTACGTACCCAAACTTGCTGACCAGGGCGCACCACGTCAGTGACTTTTTTCGGAGTCGGGCCCTGAGCATTGTCATTACGGTAAGGTCGCGCCCAGCGCATGCCGCTGAATGGCAGGCTGATGACCGCGCGGTTGGACATCGTTGCCGTCGCCTGAGCGTCGTCCGTTGCGGTGATAACGGCCGGGAACAGCGGGCCATACACCGGCAGGGTTTTCAGCGACTGAACAATCTTGTCCTGATCCCACGCAGGTTCACCCACTTTCCATAACTGATTTGACGGGCCACGGTAACCGTGGCGCATATCGTAATTGAGCACGTTGGTGCGCAGGGCTTCCTGCGCGGCCAGCTGGGTTTTCTTGGTAATGGTGGTGTAAACCATGTAGCCATCGTTATAAGCATTGTCGCCATAACGTTTCACCATCTCCTGACGCACCATTTCGGTCAGATACGGCGCAGAAAACTCGATATGTGGAGCATGATAATTCGCCACCAGCGGCTCAGCACGCGCCTGATCGTACTGGGCCTGCGTGATGTATTTCTCATCCAGCATACGCACCAGTACGGTGTTGCGACGCGCCAGGGAACGATCGTGAGAATACAGCGGATTGAAGGTTGACGGTGCTTTTGGCAGACCGGCAATCACCGCCATTTCACTGAGTGTCAGCTGGTTGACATTTTTCCCGAAGTAAACCTGTGCAGCGGCACCCACGCCATAAGCGCGATAACCGAGATAGATCTTATTCAGATACAGCTCAAGGATTTCATCTTTGGACATCATCTGCTCAATGCGGATGGCCAGAAATGCTTCCTTGATTTTACGGGTCAGCGTGCGTTCAGGACTCAGGAAGAAGTTACGGGCCAGTTGCTGAGTAATGGTACTCGCGCCCTGTGAGGCGTGGCCGGACACCAGCGCAACGGAAGCCGCACGGAAAATACCGATCGGGTCCACGCCGTGATGTTCATAGAAACGACTGTCTTCTGTCGCGATAAACGCATGCACCAGTTCCGGTGGGATCTGGTCGAGTTTCAGTGGGATACGGCGCTTTTCACCATATTGAGCGATTAAATCACCCTCGGCACTGAAAACTTGCATCGGTGTTTGCAAGCGCACGTCTTTAAGCGTGGCGACATCGGGTAGCTGTGGCTCGATATATTTATACAAACCGAAGATCGAGGCGGCTCCCAGCAAAATGCAACACACTGCAAGAATCAATAAATACTTTACGAACTTCACCTGAGATTTCCCATTAAGTGTCAATTGGGCAGTTTATAAACAACCGCGCGGTAGTATAAAGGCAAGCCAGCAACATGGATACGTTCTTTTATTTACCTGACGATATGGAGATTGGGCGAAAATGCGACTACAAGCATGGCAGGTAGGTCTGGATATTCAAGCCGGTTTTGCCCGTGCGATCGCCGTTCAGCGGCGGCGTCATGGCTGGCAATTACGTCACTGGTGGCAGCATCCTTTGCCTCCTTTCACATTGCGGGAGGGGATATTACATGAGACCGCGCCGCTGATCGCCCTTTTATCGTGCTGGCGAAAAACGCTGCCGACGTCTTTTTCATTACGAATAAGCCTTCCTGCACAACGTATTATGCAACAGCGAATGGCCGCGCCCGATGCCCGGTTGGGTGAGCCGCAGCGCAGTGCGTTTATTTTCGCTAACGCCGCGAAACAATTCCCCCTCGGCATGGAACATCTGGTGATGGACTACCGGGCTGATCCTCATGGTGATAATCAGTTGGTGGTTACAGCCGCAAGGCAGCAGGAAATTGAACAGTGGGTGCGATGCATGGCGCAGGCACGGTTGTTCCCGGATGCTATTGAACTGGCCCCTTGCGCACTTCAGATGGCGGCCTGTGCTGCCGGCGTTCCGGGTGATGCATTGCTGATTCATCCCCTTGACGATGCCTTTCTCTGGGCTTCGCCGCACAGCTTGCCGTTCCAGTTTGGCTTGCTGGATCACGCAGAGGCCATGACTGAAACCTCAATTTCTCAGAAGATCCGCACACAGTATCGCGCGGCCGCATTATGCCACGCGGAGGACTATTTCAGTGGCGAATCGCCATCTGCGGTAATGCAATGCTGGTCGCCATTAAGCGCAATCGCGCAATTGTCCGCGCCTTTGCCTGCGAATCCCGGTGCATTTGCGCCCGCCGTCGGGCTGGCTATTCGTCAGGCGGATTACTGATGCTCCAGGTCAATTTATTACCGTGGCGAAAGCTGCGCCGTCAAAAGCGGATGCGTTGCTGGCTGAAGATTTTCGTTTCGTTTCCGGTCTCTGTGGTGGTCTGTGCCTGGCTTCTGGCCGCTTTCATTGCGCAGGAGCGGACGTTATTGCAGGTGAAGCTGTCAGCGCTAAATTCAGGCATTCAAAAGATTATGCTTCAGCAGCGTCGTGTGGAGGCCGCTTCAGCACAGGTAAAGGTTCTGACTGAAGCACGCCTTTTGAGCCACCAGCGTGTGCAGCGGAGCCGGGACTATCTGCAATTATTGGAGCTGCTGGCGTTAAAGATGCCCGAAGAACTGTGGCTGACTGAGCTGACAGAACATCAGGGAATGCTGACGTTAAAAGGCGAGGGACGGTTGTACCACGACATTCTGGCATTGAGCGACATGCTGTCGGCAGGAGACTTGCTCAGCAAGGTCAGTCTTTCTGATGTACAGCAACAGCCCAACCAGAATCTGAGCTTCGTGATGAAAACGCAGTTTCGCGCTGAAAGGCCACTGCCTGCGCCGGAAGTACCGCAATGACCGGTTTTCTATCAGAGCGTATTGAACCGCTGATGGAAAAACCCGGCTGGCAGCGGGTATTCATTCTGACCGCATGTTTAGTGATGATGGTTTTAACGCTGTATCAGTTCGGATTGCGCGGATTATGGCAGCAACAGGAAACCCTGAAACGGGAGATTGACATCGCACAACAGACCCTTTCCCTGGCTCAGGTGACGCTAATGCGCATGATTCCACTGGAAAGACTGGAGCAGGAACTGGCCGGTAATGCGACATCACTGCGCAAAAGCCTGCCTCTGGAGCAAGCGTTTTCCCGGCCACTGAAAGACTCTCAGGCGGTGCTGATTCGCTGGCAACCCGTTTCGCAACCGAAACAAGAACCGCAGGGTGAATTGCAATTGCAGGTGACTTTTACCGAACTGATGCATTTTCTTCATGCGCTGTTGCAACGTCCCGAACAGCCTGCGTTTAGCGAGCTGAATCTGCATACCACCGGTAGTGGTGGGATGAAAGCATCAGTGTTACTGACACAAACTGCGCCAGCGGCGGAGTTTGTTAGCGGTGTCGTCGCGTCGAAAGCCGTGCGTGATCCGTTTAATACGCCACAGACACCCGACTGTGCTGGTGTTTCTCCGTTATCTGAATGGCTGTTAAGCGGGATTTCAGATGTCGGAGGGCAACGTTATGGCTGGCTGCTTTCTCCGCAGGGGCGCTGGAATAAAGTCGAAACAGGTTCACTCGTTGGGATGCCGCAATGGACGGTTGAAGTGCTCAGCAGTGTGCAGGTTGAACTTAGCCTCAGTGACGCACGTTGCGGCTTACAGCGTCAGATTATCAGGCTGGGTAAAGGTAATGATTCTCCAGGGAAAGGAAAATAATGAAATACGTAAATAAACGGATTGTGCTGTTTTTGCTGTGTTTATGTCTTAGCCCGGTGAAAGCCGGTACGCCACCGCTGATTTCGCTGGAGTTTCAGTCCTCGCCGGTCGGCTTGGTATTGCAGGCGCTGGCGGATGCCCGGCAACTGAATCTGGTCACCGCACCGGGTTTGGACGGGCAGATAAGTGTGAAACTCAAAGATGTGCCGTGGCAGCAGGCGCTCGACATCATTCTGCAAATGAACCATCTCACCAGTCAGTTGCAGGGCAACGTTTTATTGGTGTCGCCTGAAGAAGACCCGCAGGTTGTACAACAGCGGATAAAAGATGCCGCCGATCAGCAGGCGCTGCAAAGCCCGCTGATCAGCCTCACCGTCCCTTTGCAATATGCGGATGCGAAAGAGACGGCGCTTAGCCTGAACGCTCAGAAAGGATCGCTGTTGTCGCAAAAAGGCAATGCTTCTGCAGATACCCGCACCAATACGCTATTGTTACGTGACACGCAGGCGGCGCTGGATGTGGTGGCACCGTGGGTAAAGGAGATGGATTTACCCCTCCAGCAGGTCCAGCTGGCGGCGCATATCGTCACCATGAACAGCGAAAGCCTGCGCGAACTTGGAGTGCGCTGGGGATTTACCGGGGAGGAACCCATTACAAAAGCGGTGCGCATGAACAATTTCAGTATGGGAATGCCGGTCGAAAATCCGATATTTACTGCCGGCTTCAATCTTGCACACATCAGCGGGCGGATCCTTGATCTCGAACTGACGGCGCTTGAGCAGGAAGATAAGGTCGATATTATTGCCAGCCCGCGGCTGCTGACGGCGCATATGCAGACTGCCAGTATTAAACAGGGAACGGAAATCCCGTATCAGGTTTCCAGCGGGGCGAGTGGCAGCACGTCGATCGAATTCAAAGAAGCGGTGCTGGGAATGGAAGTCATGCCGAAAATTCAGCGTGACGGGCGTATTCAACTGGCGTTGCAGATTAGCCAGAACATGCCGGGGCGAAGTATCAAACAGTCCGAAGGCGAGGCGCTGGCGATCGATAAGCAGGAAATAAAAACCCAGGTGACGGTAAAAAACGGGGAAACGATCGTACTCGGCGGGATATTCCAGCGTAAAAACCAAAAAACGGATACGAAAGTCCCTGTCCTGGGTGACATTCCGGTGGTCGGTTCTTTGTTTAAACACCAATACACCAATGAACAGCGGCGTGAGTTGGTGATTTTCATCACTCCGACCTTAATCCTCACCCGTTAAATGGGTATTCTTACCCCTTGTAAATGACTTAATAACGTTGAGCGCATGCAACTTTTTGTGTTGCAAGAGGCTTCTGAGTTTGACGCTGCCGTCGATTTAGCTTACAAGGGTTACCGAATTGAGCACCGTGATCTTTTTATTACGACAGACACGCCGATAAAAACGTACGGTTTCCCTCCTGCGGCGTGCAAAGTGATTTATTCGGTTGCCAAACTACCAAGAGTGTTGAGATAATTTTTTTCTGATCTCGCACTATATCGCTCATGAGGTTTCAGTTTAGGTCCCGCCGCTAATTTGATTGGCGGGGCGGGTTATCATCAACGAATTGTCTTAGTAATACCGAAAAACATGGCAGAGAAACGCAATATCTTTCTGGTTGGGCCTATGGGTGCCGGCAAAAGCACTATTGGTCGACAGTTAGCTCAGCAACTCAATATGGAGTTTTTCGACTCCGATCACGAAATTGAGCGACGTACCGGAGCTGATGTGGGCTGGGTATTTGATTTGGAAGGCGAAGACGGATTCCGCGACCGCGAAGAAAAAGTGATCAACGAACTGACCGAAAAACAAGGCATTGTTCTGGCGACAGGTGGCGGTTCCGTGAAATCACGTGAAACCCGTAACCGTTTGTCAGCGCGTGGCGTTGTCGTCTATCTTGAAACTACCATCGAAAAACAACTGGCGCGTACACAACGCGACAAAAAACGTCCATTATTACAAGTGAGTGCTCCGCCGCGTGAAGTGCTTGAAGCACTGGCGAGAGAGCGCAATCCTTTGTATGAAGAGATTGCCGACGTCACTATTCGTACCGATGATCAAAGTGCCAAAGTCGTTGCTAACCAGATTATCAATATGCTGGAAAGTAACTGATTATTGGTGTCCATCATTGCCTGAGGGTGTCAGTTAAAGAAGGTCACAGAGCACGACATGGAGAGGATTACCGTAACGTTAGGGGAGCGTAGCTACCCCATTACGATTGCTGCCGGATTGTTCTACGATCCGGCTTCTTTTATGCCGGTAAAGGCAGGCGATCAGGTCATGATAGTGACCAATGAAACCCTTGCCCCTCTCTATCTGGATGCAATTCGTTCAGTGCTGGAGCAGGCAGGCGTTCGTGTTGATCAGGTCATTTTGCCTGATGGTGAACAATACAAATCCCTGACTGTTCTAAATGACGTGTTCTCCGCGCTACTCGAAAAGCCGCACGGACGTGATACGACTCTGATCGCTCTTGGTGGTGGCGTAGTCGGTGATTTAACCGGCTTCGCTGCAGCCAGTTATCAGCGCGGTGTACGCTTTGTTCAGGTGCCAACCACGCTGCTTTCTCAGGTTGATTCCTCCGTTGGCGGTAAAACAGCGGTAAACCATCCGCTCGGAAAAAACATGATCGGCGCTTTTTATCAGCCTGCGTCGGTGGTGGTTGATCTCGACTGTCTGCGAACTCTGCCTGCCCGTGAAATGTCATCGGGTCTTGCGGAAGTTATCAAATACGGCATTATTTTGGATGCTGATTTCTTTGTGTGGCTTGAAGACAACATGGATGCTTTACTGGCGCTGGATATGAATGCGCTGGCGTATTGCATCCGTCGTTGCTGCGAGCTGAAAGCCGAGGTTGTGGCTGCCGATGAACGTGAAAACGGACTGCGCGCCTTGCTGAATCTGGGCCATACTTACGGCCATGCTATTGAAGCAGAAATGGGTTACGGTAACTGGTTACATGGCGAAGCTGTGGCAGCTGGAATGGTGATGGCGTGTTATACAGCTCATCGCCTGGGGCAGTTCAGTCTGGGTGATATCGCCCGGGTGAAAGCCCTGCTGACCCGCGCAGGTTTGCCTGTGACGGGCCCCGAAGTTATGGACGCGCAGTCTTATCTGCCGCACATGATGCGTGATAAGAAAGTACTGGCTGGCGAGCTGCGTCTGGTTTTACCGAAAGCAATTGGTCAGTCTGAAGTACGCTCCGGCGTATCGCATGAAATGGTGCTGGCTTCGATTGAAGATTGCCGTTAAGACTGTGGCCATAATGATGGCCAGATAACGACCGATTTTACGTTTGCCAGCAAAGCTTTATATTTTTAGTCAGGATAGTTGCTCCGCGTAAAGCCTCTTGAGGCTTTTGCCGGGTTGGAGGTTTTAGATGGATGATTTAACACCGGAAGACGATCTCAAACCAGACACCAGCGATCGCCGCCCACCGCGCGCGCGCAAACCGTCTCCTTCCATTCCAAAAGTCGCTGTATCCCGTCAGTACGTGATGATCGGCATCGGGATTGTGGTGCTGGTATTGCTGATTGTCGGTATCGGCTCAGCCATGAAGTCACCTTCCTCCAGCCAGCCTGCTCAGCAGACCAATGGTCCGAAAGACATCAGTCTCTCAGGTAACGATGCTGCGGCACCTGCTCAACCTTCTGCTCAGGCTCAGGCTAATACGGCGCAAGCCGTAGACGGTCAACAGCCAGCTGATGGCCAGCAACCGAAGAGTATCGGTTTACCGCCAGTTTCCCCGACACCAACCGAAGCCGAGCCTGTTCCCAATAATGGTCAGGCGAAAGAACGTGTCGATTTGCCGGGTGATATGAGCGATGCGCTTTCTTCCCAGCAAAATCAGGTCGATGGCGTGGCACAAGGCAGTATGGCACCTGCGGCTCAGTCACTGACTTCTTTGCCGACCGCACCAGCGACCGTCAACGGTTCAGCTCATACTCAGGCGCCGGCAGGTTCTCAGCCGTCAGCCACCCATGTACGTCCGGCACAGTCTTCGCGTAATGCGCAGCCTGCTCATACCTCGAAACAGGCTGAGCATAAGACATCAGCAACGGCGTCGCATACCGCGAAAACGCCGGCAACCAAATCCTCCGCGTCACCTGCTCCGGTTGCCTCTGCACCGGCAACAGCTTCTGGCAGCACATCTGCCATTAAGTCTGCGCCAGGTACGCACTTTACCCTGCAACTGAGCGGCGCTTCTCAGTCCAATACACTGAATGCGTTTGCAAAACAGCAGGGCCTGAAAAATTATCTGGTTTATCAGACCGCCCGCGACGGGAAGCCGTGGTTTGTACTGGTGAGTGGTAACTACGCTTCTTCTGCAGAAGCCAAACGTGCTATTTCCAGCTTGCCTGCGGAAGTTCAGGCGAAAAAACCGTGGGTCAAGCCTGTACATCAGGTACAGCAAGACCTGAAAAAATGAAACTGATCTCAACGCGATTTGCTGTCTAAAAACAGGATACAATCCGCGGCTGTGAATTGTATATAAGTAGCTAACTGACGGCATGAAGAAGAACCGCGCGTTTTTGAAGTGGGCTGGCGGCAAATACCCGCTGATTGATGACATCAAACGTCATCTTCCGGTGGGAGATTGTCTGATTGAGCCTTTTGTTGGCGCGGGCTCCGTATTTTTGAATACCGAGTATGACGCTTATATTCTGGCGGACATCAATAGCGACCTGATCAATCTCTACAACATTGTGAAGACACGCACTGAAGAATTTGTGCGTGATGCTCACGTGCTTTTTACGCCAGAGTTTAACGAATCAGATCGTTTTTACGGCCTGAGGGCTGAGTTTAATGCCAGCAGCGATACTTATCGTCGCTCGGTACTTTTCCTCTATCTTAACCGCCATTGTTACAACGGCCTGTGTCGTTATAATCTCAGTGGCGCGTTTAATGTGCCTTTCGGGCGTTATAAAAAGCCTTATTTTCCTGAAGAAGAACTCTACTGGTTTGCTGAAAAAGCGAAGAATGCAGTATTCGTGTGTGAGCATTATCAGGACACGTTGCTGAAAGCGCAGTCTGGCTCGGTGGTTTATTGTGATCCGCCTTATGCCCCGCTTTCTGCGACAGCAAATTTTACGGCGTACCACACCAACAGTTTTAGCATGGATGATCAGCGTAATCTGGCTCGTCTGGCGTATCAGCTTTCCAATGAGAACGATGTGCCGGTGCTGATTTCCAACCACGAAACACCACTTACGCTGGAATGGTATGCACAGGCGAAACAGCTGCACCGCGTGTCAGCGCGCCGCACTATCAGCAGTAAAGTTGCCCAGCGCAGCATGGTGAATGAACTTTTAGCGCTATATCGCTGATTACCGGCCAAGCGGTGATCATCGGATAAACCTATCGTTTGGAGAAGCGGATGAAACAGTTTTTGATTGCACCGTCCATTCTGTCTGCTGACTTTGCCCGTTTGGGCGAAGACACAGCGAAAGCTCTGGAAGCGGGCGGAGATGTGGTCCATTTTGATGTGATGGACAACCACTACGTCCCCAATCTGACGATGGGGCCAGCCATTCTTAAATCACTGCGTAACTACGGCATTACCGCGCCGATCGATGTTCACCTGATGGTCAAACCGGTTGATCGTCTGATCCCGGATTTTGCCGAAGCCGGTGCCTCTTACATTACTTTCCATCCCGAAGCGTCCGAGCATGTTGACCGCTCCCTGCAGCTGATTAAAAGCCATGGCTGTAAAGCCGGTCTGGTGTTTAACCCGGCAACCTCCCTGAGCTATCTCGAATACGTGATGGATAAACTCGACGTGATCCTGCTGATGTCGGTGAATCCTGGCTTCGGCGGGCAGTCGTTTATTCCGGGCACACTGGATAAACTGCGTCAGGTTCGCAAGATTATTGATGCCAGCGGTTATGACATTCGTCTGGAAGTAGACGGTGGTGTGAAAGCCGAAAATATCGGCGAAATCGCCGCTGCCGGTGCAGATATGTTTGTCGCCGGTTCCGCTATCTTCAATCAGCCGGATTACCGCACGGTGATTGACCATATGCGCAGTGAACTGGCTAAGGTCTCCCATGACTGAAATTCTCGCCGCCCGCGGTTTAGGTTTTGACCTCGACGGTACGCTGGTCGACAGCGCGCCGGGTCTCTCTGAAGCCATGGATATGGCGCTGCGTGATTTCAATTTACCTGTCGCAGGCGTTGAGCGTCTCAGTACCTGGATTGGCAATGGTGCTGACGTGATGGTTGAACGTGCCGTTCGCTGGGCCGAAGGTGATTTGTCGCCAGAGTTTCTGCAGAAAGTGCGCGATAAATTCGATCACTATTATGCCGATACTGCCGCAGGTGGCAGCCGTTTATACCCGCAAGTCAAAGAGACGCTGGCTGCACTGGCCGCAGCCGGGCTGCCAATGGGGCTGGTGACCAACAAACCCACGCCTTTCATCGCGCCTTTGTTGCAATCGTTGGGTATCGACAGCTATTTCACGGTCGTGATTGGCGGCGACGATGTTGTGGCGAAAAAACCGCATCCGGCACCGGTCTACATGACCCTGGCACTGCTCGGATTGCGCGCCAGTGAAATGGTTTTTGTCGGTGATTCTCGCAATGATATTCATGCTGCGCAGGCCGCTGGTTGTCCGTGTGTGGGCATGACTTACGGCTATAACTACGGTGAAACTATCGCGCTGACCAAACCCGATCGCGTACTGGATAATTTCGCCGACCTTTTGCCCACTTTAGGGCTGTTATCTTTAAAAGATCAGGAAGCATAAAATGAGTAAACCCATCGTATTTAGTGGCGCACAGCCCTCAGGCGAATTGACCATTGGCAACTACATGGGTGCGCTGCGTCAATGGGTCAAAATGCAGGACGATTACGAATGCATTTACTGCATCGTCGATTTGCACGCGATCACCGTGCGTCAGGATGCGGAAAAGCTGCGCAAAGCGACGCTGGACACGCTGGCGCTGTATCTGGCGGTCGGCATTGATCCGAAGAAAAGTACCATCTTCGTGCAGTCTCATGTTCCTGAACATAGTCAGCTAAGCTGGGCGCTGAATTGCTACACCTATTTCGGTGAGCTGGGTCGTATGACGCAGTTTAAAGACAAATCAGCGCGCTATGAAACCTCCAACAGCGAAAGCATCACTGCTGGCCTGTTTGATTATCCGGTGCTGATGGCGGCGGATATTCTGCTGTACCAGACCAATCAGGTGCCGGTTGGTGAAGACCAGAAACAACATCTGGAACTGAGCCGCGATATCGCCGCACGTTTCAACGCGCTTTATGGCGATGTGTTTACCGTGCCGGAGCCGTTCATTCCGAAATCCGGTGCACGCGTGATGTCATTGCAGGAACCGACCAAGAAGATGTCAAAGTCGGATGACAACCGTAAAAACGTGATTGGCCTGCTGGAAGATCCGAAAGCGGTGACCAAAAAAATTAAAAGCGCGATGACGGATTCTGAAGAGCCGCCTGTCATCCGTTACGATATTAAAAACAAGCCAGGCGTTTCTAACCTGCTGGATATCCTTTCTGGTGTGACGGGCAAAGCCATTCCTGAGCTGGAAGCTGAATTTGAAGGCCAGATGTATGGTCATCTGAAAGGTGCCGTTGCTGAAGCGGTTTCAGGCATGCTCACTGAAGTGCAGGAACGTTTTAACCGCTTCCGCAGTGACGAAGCTTACCTGCAACAGGTCATGAAAGAAGGGGCTGAGAAAGCCCGTGCCTGTGCCAGCGTGACGCTGAAGAAGGCCTACGAAGCTATTGGCTTCGTTACTCTTCCCTAATTTCTGCTTTGGCCGTTAAATCAAAACCACGTCTTTGGACGTGGTTTTTTGCTTTCAGATCCTCAGTAAACCGCTGTGCTCAATCCGATGGCATCGCTACGGTTTCGCTGGCAAACCAGTTGAGTTTCTGACGTAAGCTCACCACGCTGCCGACAATAATCAGACTGGGGCTTTGCACCTTTTTCGCCAGATTTTCGAGCTCTGTGAGCTTCCCTGTCACCACTCGTTGTTGCTGGCTGGTGCCGTTTTCTACCAGTGCGACAGGCGTTTCTGCTGCCAGGCCATTCTCCAGCAACCGGCGCTGGATCTCTCCGGCCTGCGTAAGCCCCATATAAAACACCAGTGTTTGCTGAGTTTGCGCCATGCAGGCCCAGTCTAAAACTCCATCCTGCTTCGCATGGCCGGTGATCAGCCGCACGCTTTGCGCGTGATCGCGGTGGGTCAGCGGAATACCGCTGTAAGCGGAACAACCGGAGGCCGCCGTGATGCCCGGCACCACGGAGAACGCGATGCCTGCGGCTTTCAGTGCTTCCAGTTCTTCGCCGCCACGACCAAAGATAAACGGATCGCCCCCTTTGAGACGGACAACGCGTTTGCCCATCTGCGCCTGTTCCAGCAGGATTTCATTGATGCGCTCCTGCGGCACACAATGGTGTCCGGCACGTTTGCCCACGAAAATCCGCTCCGCGTCGCGACGTGCCAGATTAAGCACGCTGTCAGAAACCAGCCGGTCGTAAACCACCACGTCGGCCAGTTGCATCTGTTGCAAGCCTTTGAGCGTCAGTAATCCGGCATCGCCCGGTCCGGCGCCGACCAGAATCACTTCGCCATGTTTATCCACGGGCTCGCGGAATAACCCTTCAAGATATTCGTGGCTTTGCGCGTTGTCATTGTTCGCCAGCGACTGCGCCAGGCGATGATGATTAAACAGTTTTTCCCACCAGCGACGGCGCTCAGAAGCATCAGGAAAATGTGTTTTTACCCGCGCCCGCAATCCGCCCGCGACCTGTGCCAGTTTGCCCAGATGCTGCGGCAGAATGGATTCCAGACGTTCGCGCAGCAAACGCGCGAGTACCGGCGCATTACCGCCGGAAGACACCGCGATCATCAGCGGAGAACGGTCAATGATCGACGGCATGATCACGCTGGCACTTTCCGGCGCATCGACCACGTTGCAGAACACGCGGCGGTGATCTGCGGCTTCGCTGACTTCCTGATTCACCAGATCGGAATCGGTCGCAGCGATCACCAGCCATTTTTCATCCACCAGCAGCGGTGAAAATTCACCGCGTAACAGGCGGACTTTGCCTTCATCTGCCCAGATCTGAAATTGCGGCGTAAAGGTGAGGGCGTTCACCGTTAGTTTTGCGCCAGCTTCCAGCAGCAAACGCGCTTTACGCTCTGCAACATCACCGGCACCGACCAGTAAGCAGGCTCTGTTTTTTAACTGACAAAAAAGGGGCAGGTAATCCATAGATAATATTCTCTGAGGCGGCGTTCTTTGAAATAGCGTTCTTTGGAATGAATAATAACGCCGCCCGGAGGCGGCGTGGAAGGCGCGGCGTTTAGCCGATTTCAGCCCGAAGCCTGGCGGTGTTGATTTCCACATTTCCGTTCTGTACGCGGACCTCGTAAGCCGGAATCGAATACTGCTCGTCTTCCATGCAGACACCGTCGGTCAGGCGGAAATGCTGTTTTTTCAGCGGACTGGCTACCCAAAGCTCGCCCTGATGTTCAGCGATAATCCCGCGTGACAGCACGCTGGCCTGTGCGAAAGGGTCGATGTTCGACAGCGCAAAAATCTGCTCATCAGCATAAGGACGAAACAGCGCGACCTGCTGATCGCCTGCCAGTGCGCAAACACCGCATGCAGGCAGGATCTGGTCGACAGAACAAAGCGTTAACCATTGGCTCATAATACTTCCTCCCCGTCGGCGATTTGTCTTACCGGGATACGTTCGTCAGGACGCGCCGGACGATGTTGCTGACGCTCACCGACGAACTGCACGTTCGGGTCACGCTGGCTGCTGTTGATAAAGTGACTGAAGCGGGTTTGCGCCGCCGGATCGTTCAGCGTTTCCTGCCATTCACAAACCGCTGAGTCGCGCAGGCGTGTCAGTTCGGCTTCGAGCTGGTCGTTAATTCCCAGTTTGTTATCGATGATGACTTTACGCAGGTAGTCGATACCGCCTTCGAGATTGTCCATCCAGACCGAGGTACGTTGCAGTTTATCGGCAGTGCGGATGTAGAACATCATGAAACGGTCGAGATAACGCAGCAGGGTGTCGTTATCCAGATCGGCGGCCAGTAAATCACCGTGCCGTGGTTTCATGCCGCCGTTGCCGCAGACATACAGGTTCCAGCCGTTTTCCGTGGCGATAATCCCGACATCTTTGCCCTGTGCTTCCGAGCATTCACGGGTACAACCGGACACGCCAAATTTCATTTTGTGGGGCGTGCGGATGCCTTTGTAGCGGTTTTCCAGGCTGATGCCGAAACCGAGGCTGTCGCCCACGCCGTAACGGCACCAGGTGCTGCCGACGCAGGTTTTTGCCATACGCAGGGCTTTGGCGTAGGCCTGACCGGTTTCGAAGCCGGCGTTAATCAGTTTCTGCCAGATGGCGGGTAAATCGTCCTTTTGCGCGCCGAACATGCCGATACGCTGCGAGCCGGTAATTTTGGTGTAGAGATTGTATTCAGCTGCGATTTCACCAATTGCCTGCAAGCCTTGCGGTGTGATTTCACCGCCCGGCGAGCGCGGTATAACGGAATAGGTACCGTCTTTTTGCATGTTAGCAAGGAACACATCGTTGGTATCCTGCAATGGCGTGTGCTGCGGTTTCAGCACGTAATCGTTCCAGCAGGAAGCCAGCAGCGATCCGACGGTCGGTTTACAGACTTCACAACCGTAGCCTTTGCCGTATTTATTCAGCAAGTCGTCGAATGAGCGGATACCTTCCACGCGGATCAGGTGATAAAGCTCCTGGCGCGAATAGGCGAAGTGTTCGCACAGATGATGGTTAACTTCGATGCCTTGTTTGCTGAGTTCAGCATTTAGCACCTGCGTTACCAGCGGGATACAGCCGCCGCAACCGGTACCGGCTTTGGTCGCCGATTTTAGTGCCGCCACGGTGTGACAACCGCCCTGAACCGCTTTGATGATATCGCCTTTGGTGACGTCAAAACACGAACAGATTTGCGCGCTTTCCGGCAGGGCATCGGTGCCAATCACCGCGCCACCGCTGCCTGCGTGAGCGGGCAGGATCAGCGCATCGGGATTTTCCGGCAGTGGAATACTGTTCAGCACCAGTTGCAGCAGATTGCCGTAATCGCTGGTATCACCGACCAGCACGGCACCGAGCAGCGTTTTATTGTCTTCGCTGACCACCAGGCGTTTGTACAACGCTTTGGTTTCATCCAGATAAACGTAGCTGCGTGCGCCCGGCGTGCGGGCATGCGCGTCGCCGATACCGGCCACATCCACGCCTAACAGTTTCAGTTTGGCGCTCATGTCTGCGCCGGTGAAGGCGTTATCGCGACCGAGTAAATGATCAGCGGTGACCTGCGCCATTTTGTAGCCCGGTGCCACCAGACCGAAAGTACGCTGATTCCACGAAGCACATTCGCCGATGGCGTACACATCCGGGTCACTGGTCTGGCACTGGTCGTTAATCACAATGCCACCGCGCGGAGCGATCTCTAAATCACACTGGCGCGCCAGTTTGTCCTGCGGACGGATACCGGTGGAGAATACGATGAAATCGACTTCAAGGAAGGTGCCGTCGGCGAACTCCATCGTTTTACGGGCAGACGTGCCGCCCTGAACAATCTGTTGAGTATTTTTGGCGGTGTGGACGCGTACGCCCATGCTTTCGATTTTCTGGCGTAGCTGGCTGCCACCCTGCGTATCGAGTTGTTCCGCCATCAGGCCGGGGGCGAATTCTACCACGTGGGTTTCAACCCCGAGGTTTTTCAATGCACCGGCGGCTTCAAGGCCGAGTAAACCGCCGCCGACCACGGCACCGCGTTTGCTACGACGGGCGCAGGATTCGATGGCATGTAAGTCTTCAATGGTGCGGTAAACGAAGCAATCCTGACTGTCAGAACCCGCGATCGGCGGCACCCACGGGTAGGAGCCGGTGGCGATAATCAGTTTGTCGTAATACACCGTGCGGCCGCTGCTGGAATGAATGACTTTTTCACTGCGGTTGAGCGTAATCGCCCGTTCGCCAATCAGCACATTGACGTTATGTTTTTCGTAGAATCCTTCGCGAACCAGCGACAGTTCTTCGGCAGTATGATGTGAAAAATAAGAGGAAAGATGGACGCGGTCATAGGCCACGCGCGGCTCTTCACAAAATACCGTGATATCGAACTGGCCCGGTTCTGCTTTATCCAGTAAATCTTCGATAAAGCGATGGCCGACCATGCCGTTGCCAATAATCGCGATTCTGACTTTGCTCATAATTGCCTCAATATTGATTTTCTGAGGCTAAACATAACCCGCGCGTAACAGGGGGTATTGATGCAAATCAAGCCAGTTCCAATATACTCCTTAGGGGGTATTTGACTGATTTTATTGGGTTTTTGCGTAACCTTTCGATTTATAAACACTTTCAGGCTATTGTTCTAAGATTGGCTTTAACATCACCGACAACGCAGTCTTACTAAAAATGATGAGGTAACGCGTGACGAAAACTCTTTTGCGTACCGTGAAAAATGTACGGTTGCCTGACCGGGAAGGGTTGTGGCAGATAGATATCGAAGGCGGCGTGATACGCCAGATTGTCCCTCAATGGGATAATGCCGACTATGGCGAGCATATCCTGGATGCTGAAGGGGGGTTGGCAATCCCTCCTTTTATCGAGCCGCACATTCATCTCGATACCACTCAAACCGCCGGTCAGCCAGCATGGAATCAGTCCGGTACGTTATTTGAAGGCATTGAACGCTGGGCAGAACGCAAGGCGCTGTTGTCGCATGAAGACGTCAAACAGCGCGCCTGGCAGACACTAAAGTGGCAGATAGCCAACGGCATCCAGCATGTGCGCACCCATGTGGATGTGTCTGATCCGACGCTGACGGCACTCAAAGCCATGCTGGAAGTGAAAGCTGAAGTCGCGCCGTGGGTCACGCTGCAAATTGTGGCGTTTCCGCAGGAAGGCATCATGTCGTACCCGAACGGCGAAGCCTTGCTGGAAGAGGCGCTGAAGCTGGGCGCTGACGTCGTCGGTGCGATTCCCCATTTCGAGTTCACCCGCGAATACGGTGTGGAATCGCTGCATAAAACCTTCGAACTGGCGAAAAAATACGACAAGCTGATCGACGTCCATTGCGATGAAATTGACGATGAGCAGTCGCGTTTTGTCGAAACTGTGGCCGCGCTGGCCCTGCGTGAAAACATGGGCGCGCGCGTTACCGCCAGCCATACCACCGCGATGCATTCCTATAACGGCGCGTACACTTCGCGTTTATTCCGCTTGCTGAAAATGTCAGGTATCAACTTTGTCGCCAATCCGCTGGTCAATATCCACCTGCAGGGACGGTTTGACACCTATCCGAAACGCCGCGGTATTACGCGTGTGAAAGAAATGCTGGAGGCGGGGATCAACGTCTGTTTCGGCCATGATGATGTGTTTGACCCGTGGTATCCGCTCGGCACCGCCAATATGTTGCAGGTACTGCACATGGGGCTGCATGTCTGTCAGCTGATGGGATATCAGCAAATTAATGACGGGCTGAAGCTCATCACCACCTACAGCGCCCGCACTATGAATCTGCAAGGTTACGGTCTGGAAAGTGGCTATGCTGCCAGCCTGGTGATCCTGCCAGCACAAAGTGGTTTCGACGCGGTGCGCCGCCAGACACCGGTACAATATTCTCTGCGCGAGGGCGTACTGATCGCGCAAACACAGCTGGCAAAAACCCTCATCCATCTTGATGAAGATCACGCTGTGGATTTCAACAGCTAAGGCAGTGAAAAATATGATGTAATATTCTGAAATAATTGGAATATTTATTCCCAAGCGTAAATAAAGGTAAAGGTCTGGCGCTAAGCGTAAAGCCTCTTTAGAATCAGTGGGATCTGTTGTTTGTATTCTGAAGAAAGGAACCGTCATGTTTAAACGTACTTTAGTGGCCCTGACTGCGCTGCTATCCCTGACTGCAATGGAGCCTGTTCTTGCGGCCGCCCAAACCCATGTCATGCTGACCACTTCAGCGGGGAATATCGAATTGGAACTCGACAGTGCGAAGGCACCGGTTTCTGTGAAGAATTTCGTTGATTACGCTCAGAGCGGCTATTACAACAACACCATTTTCCACCGCGTGATCCCGGGCTTCATGGTGCAGGGTGGCGGTTTTACGGCTGACATGCAGCAAAAAGCGCCCAAAGAGCCGATCAAGAACGAAGCGGACAATGGCCTGCGTAACCTGCGCGGCACCATCGCCATGGCGCGTACTGCCGATAAAGACAGCGCGACCAGCCAGTTCTTCATCAACGTGGCAGATAACGCCTTCCTCGATCACGGTCAGCGTGATTTCGGCTATGCCGTATTTGGTAAAGTCATTAAAGGCATGGATGTGGTAGACAAAATGTCTCAGGTCAAAACGGATAATGTCGGGCCTTACCAGAACGTGCCGACGACGCCGATTGTGATCCTGTCTGCGAAAGTGCTGCCTTAATTTTTCAGCCCTTCCTCCAGAATACTGTTTTTCTAAGCCTCCGGTTCCGGGGGCTTTTTATTGCCTATTTATTGACGCCCCTTTGATGAGACTTATAGTTTTATAGAAAGCTCCCCGCCTCCCACTTTCAAGGACAATGAAATGAGTGAAGCCCGTCTGATTGCCAAAGCCATGAATGAAGGTAAACCGGTACAGGATCTGGTGATCCTTCCTGCGCTGGCGAACCGACATGGACTGATTACCGGCGCGACCGGTACCGGTAAAACCGTCACGCTGCAACGAATGGCCGAGCAGTTTTCCCGTATCGGTATTCCGGTTTTTCTGGCCGATGTGAAAGGGGATTTATCCGGTATTGGTGCTGAAGGTGTGGCGTCGGAAAAACTCGCCGCGCGGTTGAATGATATTGGCGTGACGGACTGGCAGCCGCAGGCATGCAGCATTATCCCGTGGGATATCTTTGGTGAAAAAGGCCATCCGATCCGCGCGACGATTTCTGACCTCGGGCCGCTGCTGCTGGCGCGATTGCTCGATCTTAATGACGTGCAAAGCGGCGTGCTGCAACTGGTGTTTAAGATTGCCGACGACAACGGCTTGTTGCTGCTCGATATGAAAGATTTGCGTGCCATGGTGCAGTTTACCGGTGATAACGCTAAACAGTTCCAGACGCAGTACGGCAATATTTCTTCCGCTTCCATCGGCGCCATTCAGCGAGGCTTGCTGACGCTGGAAGGTCAGGGCGCAAATCAGTTCTTCGGTGAGCCGATGCTGGATATTAATGACCTGATGAAAACCGACAAGAAAGGCCACGGTATTATCAACCTGCTGGCCGCGGATAAGCTGATTAATCAGCCTAAACTCTACTCCGTTTTCCTGCTGTGGCTGCTGGCTGAACTTTTTGAGCATCTGCCGGAAGTCGGTGACCCTGAGCAGCCCAAACTGGTGTTCTTCTTTGACGAAGCTCATCTGCTGTTCAATGACGCCCCGCAGGCGCTGCTGACAAAAATTGAACAGGTCGTGCGGCTGATCCGCTCCAAAGGCGTGGGTATTTACTTCGTGACGCAAAACCCGCTGGATATTCCTGACAGCGTGCTCGGGCAGCTCGGTAACCGCGTACAGCATGCCTTACGCGCCTTTACGCCGCGTGACCAGAAAGCGGTCAAAGCGGCGGCGCAAACACTGCGCGCGAATCCGGCTTTCGACGCTGAAACGGCGATCACTGAACTGGGCGTTGGCGAGGCGCTGGTGTCATTTCTGGATGAAAAGGGGCGTCCTGAAATCGTTGAGCGGGCGATGGTGATAGCGCCGGAATCGAAAATGGGCATGACTGGCGACGACGAACGTAACAAAGCGATCAACCAGTCGCCTCTGTATGGTCGCTATGAAGACAGCATAGACCGTGAATCGGCCTACGAAAAAATCACCGCACAAGGTTTCGGCACGATCAACACGCCGCAATCCACAGGCCCGGCCAAACCGGCGGCGCAAACCCCTTCCGGCGGTGGGCTGATGGGGGGACTGAATGAAATATTGTTCGGCAGCACCGGACCACGGGGGGGTAAACGTGACGGTGTGGTACAGGTTGCGGCAAAAAGCATGGCGCGTGATTTAGGTCGTCAGATCCTGCGTGGGGTTCTCGGTTCCATTATGGGAGGCCGTAAAAAGTAACATCCTTCTGCTAACGCGCATAAGCTGAAACGCATCAGCTTATGCGCGTCTCTTCCTGCCTGAGATCTCAGTTTCATTTGCAATTTCTCTCTGAAATTACGATTTTTTGCGAGGTCTGGCACGTTACTGCCTGTCATTTAGCATAAAAACCGCTCAACTTGAAGGCTGTCACGTTTTTCGCCTGCCGGACTTTGTAGGCTGAATTGCTTTTGGGCTAAATCAATTCAGCAAAAAGGGGTTATTGTGAAAAAATTACTCGTTACCGGGATCGTTCTGGGGCTTTTTTCGTGGCAGGCCACTGCACAAACCATCGTGCTGACGGATGCTGAAGCCGGTACAGAACTGGGAAACTGGAAGACTGACAACAAAAAGCTGAACATCGCGGGCGCGGATTTCAGCATCGAACAAAAAGTGCTTCACGGTGGCAAACAGGAAGGGTCAAAAGTCATCACTATTACCAGCAAAGGGCTGACGATTGCACTGAGCCCGACGCGCGGGATGGATTTACTGCACGTGACCGGCGATAACATCCGCTTAGGTTGGGATTCTCCGGTTCAGGAGGTGGTGAATCCGGCCTATATCAACCTTGAAAGCCGTAACGGCGTGGGCTGGCTGGAAGGTTTCAACGAAATGATGGTGCGTTGCGGCTTTGAATGGACCGGACATCCTGTTACTGCTGACGGCATGATTTACACGCTGCACGGTCGGGCGGGCAATACACCAGCCTCGAAAGTGGTGGTTGATATTGCCGATAAAGCCCCTTATGAAATCACGGTGCGCGGCTTGCTGAAAGAAGACACCTTTAAGAAAGCCAAGCTGGAAACCTGGACTGAGCTGCGTTACGTGCCGGGTAGTCATTCGTGGACCATCCACGACACCCTGACTAACCAGTCGGATTATCCGCACGACTACCAGATTATTTATCACAGTAATTTCGGTCAGCCGATCCTTGAGCAGGGCGCCCGTTTCATTGCGCCGCTGAAATCAATTTCTCCGTTCAATGATTACGCCAAAAAAGGTTTAGCAGACTGGCAGACTTACGCCGGGCCAACCAAAGGCTTCGACGAGATGGTCTTTAACATGGTTCCGCTGGCGGATGCACAGGGTAAAACCATTGCTGGCGTAGTGAACAAAGCGGGCAACAAAGGAGCATCGATTGAATTCGATACCCATCAGTTGCCGCTGCTGACGCTGTGGAAAAACACCGACACTCTGAAGCAGGGTTACGTTACGGGTATCGAACCGGGCACCAACTATGCGTATCCGGTCACTATCGAACGTAAACAAGGCCGCGTGAAACAACTGCAACCTGGCCAGAGCACGGTGTTTGAACTGAAATATTCACTTCTGCCGGATGCGCAGGCGGTGAAACAGCTTGAGGATCGCGTGAAAACGCTTCAGGCAGATCATAAAACCGACGTGAACGAGACCCCTATCGCTGTTGAATAATCCGAGTTTAGGGCGCTGAAGCTGGCGCCCTTTTTTCTCTGTCTATACTTAACTCCACAAGGTATGTGCCCGAATGGCTGTACCCAGGGAGGAAATAATGGCGAAGAAACTGACACTCAGGCAGCAGGAAAAACTTTTTCGCGAACGTCAGCGGCAGAACTTTCAGGCCAGTAGCGCGCTGGATGGTTTGCAGGTTGAGGTTATCACGTTAGACAACGAACAAATTTCACAACGCCTCACCGAACTGAGGAAGCACTATGAACGATAAACTCGTGCCCGGTGCCGACCCTTACTATTATACCGGCATCAATGTGCTGAAAAACCGGCTGGAAATCCGTGAAGAACATCGTCTGTTGCAGGCCGAACTCGCATTTACTGCCCTGCGCGCGTCAGCGATGCCGCTTGGGCCTGCGGTGATGGGACTGCCGCATCTGTGTGCGGTGCATCTGTCTTTGTTCCAGGATATTTACGCCTGGGCAGGCGAGTTCCGTGAAATCGATATCTACAAGGATGACACTCAGTTTTGCCATTTCGAATACATCGAAAAAGAGGGCAACGCGCTGATGCAGGAGCTTGAAGAAGAAGAGTTTCTGGTCGGGTTACCCCTGGATAATCTCGCTGAGCGTCTGGCTCACTATTACACCGGCCTGAATCTGCTGCATCCGTTCCGCGAAGGTAACGGACGTGCGCTGCGGATCTTCATCGAGCAACTGGTCATTCATGCTGGCTACGATATTGACTGGTCCAAAGTGGATCGTGAGCGCTGGCTGGCGGCCAATAAAACGGCGGTGTTTGGTGATGAATCCGAGCTGGTGGCAATTTTTAATACTGTTGTCAGTGAAATCCCGGAAGAACATTGATCGACAAAATACTGAGCCTGAGCTGAAAAATGCGTAGAATTGCCCGGTAAATTTTCCGACTTTTACCGGGTACACTATGCTGCTGCTGATCGACAACTACGATTCCTTCACCTACAACCTCTATCAATATTTTTGCGAGCTAGGTGCAGAGGTGAAAGTGATGCGTAATGATCAGCTGACGCTCACCGACATTGAACAGCTTTCCCCCTCACATCTGGTGATTTCTCCCGGCCCGTGTACGCCTGATCAGGCTGGCATTTCCCTGCAAGCGATTGCCCATTTCTCCGACCGTTTACCGATACTTGGCGTGTGCCTCGGGCATCAGGCGATGGCGCAGGCGTTCGGCGCGAGCATCGTCCGCGCCCGGCAGGCCATTCACGGTAAAACATCCCCTGTCCGCCATACCGGCAGGAGTGTCTTTACCGGGCTGAATAATCCGCTGACCGTGACGCGCTACCATTCGCTGGTGGTCGCGCCACAGACGCTGCCCGATTGTTTCGAGGTTACTGCATGGACAGAACGGGATGGTGGTCGTGACGACATTATGGGCATCATGCACAAAACCTTGCCGCTGCATGGCGTTCAGTTCCATCCTGAAAGCATTTTGAGCGAGCAGGGGCATCAGCTTTTGGATAATTTCCTTAAAATCTAATCAGTTAATATTGCTGAAAAAATTACTTACCCATCAGATGCGATTTCTGTTTGCCTGTGTGTGATTTTTTATGCATATTTTGTGATTATATTTTCATATCAATGGTCGTGAGGGAGAAGGGTAATGGCGGAAAAATCATCGGTAGATCGGGGCACATTCGATAAAGTTATTTTGCCGGTTTATTCACCTGCGAAATTCATTCCCGTGAAAGGTAAAGGCAGTCGCGTGTGGGATCAGCAAGGGAACGAGTACGTTGATTTCGCCGGGGGTATCGCTGTGACGGCGCTTGGACATTGCCATCCGGCACTGGTGAAAGCGTTGCACGAGCAGGGCGAAACCCTGTGGCATGTCAGTAACGTATTTACCAATGAACCCGCCCTTCGACTGGCGCAGAAGCTGATCGACGCCACCTTTGCCGACCGCGTATTCTTCGCCAACTCCGGCGCTGAAGCCAACGAAGCGGCCTTTAAACTGGCGCGCTATTACGCTTCGCACCGTCACAGCCCGTACAAAAGTAAGATCATCGCTTTCCATAATGCCTTCCACGGTCGCACGCTGTTCACGGTTTCCGTGGGTGGCCAGCCGAAATACTCCGACGGCTTCGGCCCGAAACCCGCTGATATTGTGCACGTGCCGTTCAACGATCTGGATGCCGTAAAAGCGGTGATCGACGACCACACCTGCGCCATTGTTGTCGAGCCTGTGCAAGGAGAGGGCGGTGTCACGCCTGCGACCAAAGCGTTTCTGCAAGGTCTGCGCGAGCTTTGTGACAAACATCAGGCGCTGCTGGTGCTGGATGAAGTACAAAGCGGCATGGGGCGCAGCGGCAAGTTGTTCAGCTACATGCATTACGGCGTGACGCCGGACATCCTGACCACTGCCAAAGCGCTCGGCGGTGGTTTCCCGGTTTCCGCCATGCTGGCAACCGAAGACGTGGCCTCGGTGATGGAACCGGGCAAACATGGCACCACCTACGGCGGTAACCCGCTGGCCTGCGCCGTCGCTGAGGCTGCACTGGATATCATCAATACGCCAGACGTGCTGGCCGGGATCAACGAGCGCCGCGAGAAATTCATCAGCGCGCTGGAGGCCATCAACCAGAAATATCACATCTTCAGCGAGTTCCGCGGCCAGGGTTTGCTGATCGGCGCCGAGCTTTCTGATGCGTATAAAAACCGCGCCGGAGAATTCCATGCCGCCGCGGCAGAATTCGGATTGATGATGCTGGTCGCCGGACCAAACGTGATGCGGTTTGCGCCATCGCTTGTTATCGACTTCGCGGATATTGAAGAAGGGATGGAAAGGTTTGAGAAAGCCGTGGGGAAAGTTTGCGGGGGGTGATCCCCACGCCCCCGTCTTGAAACGCTTGATCGAGACAATTTCGGTTTCTCACTAACATTTATCACATGGCCTCTCGCGCCGAAACCGACCAAGAGGGAAAAGTGCTTTTTCCCTCTTGGATCTCCCTTCGCTTTTTCACTGCGCGCTGTCGCGGGCACGGCGGACATGTTCTGGCGCATTAGTGTGTGGCGCAAAATGTCATCGCTGCGCGATTCCCGAATTTCAGGCTTCGAGCCATAGGTCTCGAACCGTTCATTCGGTGCCATTTTTGAGCACGCCAATCGACATTTCTAAAAGATAAAACCCTTCTGCTTTTGAATTTAGAATCCTGCGGGCGAATCAGAAATCTTGCTGAACGGAGCGGCTTCGAGACCAGTGGCTCGAAGACCGGGAGAAGGAACCGCAACGCGGCAAGATTTCCAGCCTGTCGC
>NZ_JYDF01000102.1:0-597 GCF_003263525.1 Rahnella sp. NRRL B-41462
GCTGGGTGTGTAAGTGCAGCGATGCATTGAGCTAACCAGTACTAATGACCCGAGAGGCTTAACCTTACAACACCAAAGGTGTTTTTAGAGACTTGAAGTAGATTTTCAGCTGAAGTTCCGAGATTGGTTCGTAGTGCAAGCCTGATGTAGGGTGAGCGGTATGAATGAAACAGAATTTGCCTGGCGGCAGTAGCGCGGTGGTCCCACCTGACCCCATGCCGAACTCAGAAGTGAAACGCCGTAGCGCCGATGGTAGTGTGGGGTCTCCCCATGCGAGAGTAGGGAACTGCCAGGCATCAAATAAGTAAAGTTCGCTTTTACGCGGATTGTTATAAGAATTAGCGTGCTGATATGGCTCAGTTGGTAGAGCGCACCCTTGGTAAGGGTGAGGTCCCCAGTTCGACTCTGGGTATCAGCACCAGTAATAAGCGTAGAGTTCGGTAAATTACAGAATTTGCCTGGCGGCACTAGCGCGGTGGTCCCACCTGACCCCATGCCGAACTCAGAAGTGAAACGCCGTAGCGCCGATGGTAGTGTGGGGTCTCCCCATGCGAGAGTAGGGAACTGCCAGGCATCAAAAAAAGACAAAAGCCCTGC
>NZ_JYDF01000103.1:0-45137 GCF_003263525.1 Rahnella sp. NRRL B-41462
CGGCATTAACCCGAAGGTCGCCTTTTGACGTGCAGAGCAAAAACTTACTTCAGTTCGTCAACCATGGTGGTGGCGCGGCCGATGTAGTTGCCCGGTGTCATGGCTTTCAGACGCACTTTCTCGTCTTCGGGTAATTCAAGTGAATCGATAAATGCCTGCATACCGGCAGCATCAACACGCTTGCCGCGTGTCAGCTCTTTCAGCTTCTCGTAAGGCTTTTCAATGCCGTAACGACGCATCACGGTCTGGATAGGTTCAGCCAGTACTTCCCAGTTGTGATCCAGTTCGTTCGCCAGATTCGCTTCGTTCACTTCAAGCTTGCTGACGCCTTTCATGGTTGCCTGATAAGCAATCAGTGCATAGCCCAGACCCACGCCGAGGTTGCGCAGTACAGTAGAATCCGTCAGGTCGCGCTGCCAGCGGGAAACCGGCAATTTGCTGGCCAGATGCTGCAATACCGCATTTGACAGACCGAGGTTGCCTTCGGAGTTTTCGAAGTCGATCGGGTTCACTTTGTGCGGCATGGTAGAAGAACCGATTTCGCCTGCAATAGTGCGCTGCTTGAAGTGGTTCAGGGCAATGTAACCCCAGATGTCGCGGTCGAAGTCGATCAGGATGGTATTGAAACGCGCCACGCAGTCAAACAGTTCGGCGATGTAGTCGTGTGGCTCGATCTGGGTAGTGTACGGATTCCAGGTAATGCCCAGAGAGGTAACGAACTCTTCACTGAACTGGTGCCAGTTCACTTCCGGATACGCCACGATGTGAGCATTGTAGTTGCCGACAGCACCGTTGATTTTGCCCAGGATTTCGACATTTTGCAGTTGCTTAAACTGACGATCCATACGGTAAGCGACGTTAGCCAGTTCTTTACCGATGGTGGATGGCGTAGCAGGCTGGCCGTGGGTACGGGACAGCAGCGGAATGTCGCGGTATTTGTGTGCCAGGTCTTTCACGGCATCAATAATCTGTTTCCAGTACGGCAGCACCACATCCTGACGTGCAGTTTGCAGCATCAGTGCGTGAGACAGGTTATTGATGTCTTCAGAAGTACAGGCGAAGTGAATGAATTCAGACACCGCATGCAGGGCAGGGAGCGTAGCCACTTTTTCTTTCAGGAAATACTCAACGGCTTTGACATCATGATTGGTGGTTTTTTCGATATCTTTAATGCGCTGTGCGTCATTAACATCAAAATTTGCCACAATCTGGTCGAGGAAAGCGTTTGCGTCGGCATCAAAAGCAGGAACTTCCTTGATTTCTGCACAGGCTGCCAGTTTTTGCAGCCAACGTACTTCAACCTGCACACGGAATTTCAGCAGGCCAAATTCGCTGAAAATAGTACGCAGCGCGCTGACTTTATCACCGTAGCGTCCATCAACGGGGGAAACGGCGGTCAGTGAGGATAATTCCATCGGTAGCAACTCCTGGGATCTTATTAACAATGAGCGAGAATATTCTTCGCCTGTTCAAACAAGCGATTACGGGAAAACATCAGTTGCAGGCGGCCACCGCCGACCTGGTGCCACAGCACCGCGGAGCGGATCCCGGCCAGTAAAATGGCGCGGACCTTTGCCTGCACTTGCGAATTTTGCAAAATTGCCGGTGAACCGGTCACCTGAATACGCGGACCGGCCGGGCTGACTACGTCGACATAAATCGAGGCCAGAGAGCTGATCATCGTTTCAGATTCCAGTTCGAAATGCGCCAGCTGACGGTCGAGCTGTCGATACGTTCACCGAGCTGATTCATGGCGGCTTTGTTGGCGTACAGCTTGCGCTCCAGCACCATCAGGCTTAACGCATAACGCGTTAACTCAGCGCCCGGCCCCTGGCGGTTCGCGTTCAGCACGCCCAGCAGCGTCTCAAGCCCCATCTTCAAATTGGCTTCATTATTACCGTAAACTGCCAGCGTCGAGGCCGGATTCATCTCCAGCAGGCTGCGCAGTGACACTGACATTTCTTGCTGTGAGCATTGGCCTTCATGTGCCAGTTGCTGAACCAGGCGTGCTGCCTGACAGATCCCCGCCAAAGCCAGCGTAATGTCGTAATAATTTTTAGCCACGTTTACTCCTGTAAGCGTTTTGAAACGATGAGACGCAGTGACAATGAAATAGCCCAAATTCATGGCGACAGATCATGCCATAAAACTGCCCCTAAACACAGTTCGGAATCAGTGCAGGGCGTCACAGTCGGGCAGAAATAAAGCGGGACGCCCGAAAGCGTCCCTTATTCAATCACATATTGACTCGATATCAGGCCTGAAGCGGCAGACGCTGTTCAATTACGCCCCCGCCGAGGCACACTTCCCCGAGATAAAACACCGCTGACTGACCCGGCGTGACGGCGGCAACGGGTGCATCGAAACGCACCTCGATGCGGTCGTCACCGAGCGGTGTCACTACGCACGGGATATCTTCCTGGCGGTAACGGGTTTTCACGGTGCAGGTGAGCGGGCCGGTCAGCGTTTTGCGATCCACCCAGTGCAACTGTTGGGCAATCAGACCGACATTCATCAGGCGCGGATGCTCGTGGCCCTGTGCGACGTAAAGAATGTTGTTTTCCACATCCTTCTCGACGGTGTACCACGGTTCTTCGCTGCCGTCTTTCTGCCCGCCGATGCCCAGACCTTTACGCTGACCGAGTGTGTGATACATCAGACCCTGATGTTGTCCCATCACCTGACCGTCAACGCTTTTGATCACGCCCGGTTGCGCCGGTAAATAGCGGCCCAGGAAATCACGGAATTTACGCTCACCAATAAAGCAGATGCCGGTAGAGTCTTTTTTCTTCGCGGTGATCAAATCCAGTTCTTCGGCGATGCGGCGAACTTCCGGTTTTTCCAGCTCACCGACCGGGAACAGGCTTTGTGCGACCTGTTCGTGACCGAGCGTGTAGAGGAAATAGCTCTGGTCTTTATTGCCATCAACGCCCCGCAGCAAATGGCTGACGCCATTGATATCCTGGCGGCGCACGTAGTGGCCGGTCGCGATATAATCCGCGCCCAGGTCTTCAGCCGCAAATTCCAGGAAGGCTTTGAATTTGATCTCTTTGTTGCACAGGATATCCGGGTTTGGCGTGCGTCCGGCTTTGTATTCCTCAAGGAATAATTCGAACACGTTGTCCCAATATTCCGCAGCGAAATTCACGGTGTGCAGTTCGATACCCAGCTTGTCACACACGGCCTGCGCATCCGCAAGGTCGGTGGCTGCTGTGCAATATTCTTCGTCATCATCCTCTTCCCAATTTTTCATGAAGAGGCCCTCGACCTGGTAACCCTGCTGTTGCAAAAGGTACGCAGAGACAGAGGAATCGACACCGCCGGACATCCCGACGATCACTTTTTTCTGGCTGTTGTCAGACATAATAGTCCCGAAACGCATGAATTAATTGCCCGGTACTGACGGTGTTTTTCTGAAGCTTGTCCCACGAGGATGAAGGCCGCGCGCAACTCATAGTTCACAGAAAACCCGAACACCACAGAAACCCGAACAGAGAGGTACTGCATTACACGAGGTAAATCGTGAAGCGCGAAATTTTATCACGTCGGGCCGTTGCTGCATCGCTGATTCACCGCGTGGCAACAACCGGGGGAGGGTGTTATTCCGGCAGGTTGAAATTATGCAGAATTTCCAGAGGATAGCGCGGCGATTGCTGATAACAGCGAATGCTTTCGGCCACCAGCGGCGAGCGCAATTGCGCAGAGCCGATAATTTCTTCGGCGCTGACCCAACGGCACTGGTCGATATCATCGTCCTGCGGCGCAGTTTCCAGCATTTCAGGCAAATCAATCACGAAAGCGAAACGCAGGAACGGCGTATCGTCCGGCGCCTGCCACTGATGTAAACCCAGGAAAAACTGCGGCTCGGCGTGGATGCCGGTTTCCTCATACAGCTCGCGTTTTGCGGCGCTGACTAAGGTCTCATTGGCTTCAAGATGTCCGGCAGGTTGATTCCAGGTGACTTTGCCGTGAATGGTTTCTTCGACAACCAGAAACTTTCCCTGTGCCTGAACGATGCAGGCGACAGTAACGTGCGGTTTAAACATGTGGAATTTCCTTCCATTGGCCGGGTTGTAAATCGCCGAGAGTAAACTCGCCCATGCTGTAACGGATCAGACGCAATGTCGGGAAACCGACATGAGCCGTCATGCGGCGCACCTGACGGTTTCTTCCCTCGTATAACGTGATTTTTAACCACGCTGTCGGGATAGATTTACGTTCGCGGATCGGCGGATTGCGCGCCCACAGCCATTCCGGCTCTGGCACAATCTCTGCACCTGCGGGCAGCGTCGGGCCGTCTTTCAACGTGATGCCTTCACGCAATGATTTCACTGCGGCGTCATCCGGTTCGCCCTCGACCTGGACATAGTAAATCTTACCGGTGCGCTTGCCGGGTTGGGTCAGCGCAGCCTGCAGTTTGCCATCGTTGGTCAACACCAGTAAACCTTCGCTGTCCCGATCCAGACGGCCTGCGGCATAAATATCTGTTAATGGAATGTAATCTTTAAGTGTCGCACGACCCGCCTCATCAGTGAATTGTGGCAGCACATCAAACGGTTTATTGAAAAGAATCACCTTTACTGGCCCTTTTGGGGCAGATTGTGCTTTAGACGGCCTTTTGCTGAAACGTTTAACGTTGTGATTTTTAAAAGATAGCGGGTTCATAGGCATTGAAGTTAGAGAGAATTAGCGCATTATACTTGAAAAATGTTTCGGATTGGCTAGCGAGAAATATTCGAGTAATATCGACCGGCATCTTACAAATTTTTAACAAAAATGCGCTCGAAGGAGAGGTTAATGGAAAGCAAAGTAGTTGTTCCGGCTGAAGGTAAAAAGATTACAGTAGACGCTCAGGGTAAACTGGTCATTCCTAATAATCCTGTTATCCCATTTATCGAAGGTGATGGCATCGGTGTTGATGTGACGCCTGCCATGATCAAAGTCGTTGATGCGGCTGTTCAGAAAGCCTACAAAGGTGAGCGTAAAATCTCCTGGATGGAAATCTACACCGGCGAAAAATCCGTAGAACTGTACGGCAAAGATGTCTGGTTGCCAGAAGAAACCCTCGATCTGATCCGTGATTACCGTGTTGCTATCAAAGGCCCACTGACAACTCCAGTTGGCGGCGGCATTCGCTCCCTGAACGTGGCACTTCGCCAGCAACTCGACCTGTACATCTGTCTGCGTCCGGTACGTTATTACACCGGCACACCAAGCCCGGTGAAACGTCCTGAAGATACCGACATGGTGATCTTCCGCGAGAACTCTGAAGATATCTACGCAGGTATCGAGTGGAAAGCCGGTTCTGCTGAAGCTGATAAAGTGATCAAGTTCCTGCAAGAAGAAATGGGCGTGAAGAAAATCCGTTTCCCACAAGAATGCGGTATTGGTATCAAACCTTGCTCCGAAGAAGGCACCAAACGTCTGGTTCGTGCGGCGATTGAATACACCATCACCAATGACCGTGATTCACTGACGCTGGTTCATAAAGGCAACATCATGAAGTTCACCGAAGGTGCCTTCAAGGATTGGGGCTACCAACTGGCGCGCGAAGAGTTCGGCGGTGAGCTGATCGACGGCGGCCCGTGGGTGAAAATCAAGAACCCGAATAACGGCAAAGACATCATCATTAAAGACGTGATTGCGGATGCATTCCTGCAACAAATCCTGCTGCGTCCTGCTGAATACGACGTTATCGCCTGTATGAACCTCAACGGTGACTACATTTCTGACGCTCTGGCGGCGCAGGTTGGCGGCATTGGTATCGCACCGGGCGCAAACATCGGTTCTGATTGTGCACTGTTCGAGGCCACTCACGGCACTGCACCGAAATATGCCGGTCAGGACAAAGTGAACCCGGGTTCAATCATTCTGTCCGCAGAAATGATGCTGCGTCATATGGAATGGTTCGAAGCCGCAGACCTGATCGTCAAAGGCATGGAAGGCGCAATCGCTGCCAAAACTGTGACTTACGATTTCGAACGTCTGATGGAAGGCGCTAAGCTGCGCAAATGTAGCGAGTTTGCCGACGACATGATCGCAAATATGTAATTGCGAAATTGTTGAAATCGACATCGGGGGCATCGCGCCCCCTTTGTTTTTCATCCCTTCAAAAATTCTTCTGCAAAATCCCTGTAAAATCTTCTGCAAACCCAGACTGAAAACGCCTGATTTAAATAGTCAGAACCACAAACCTTTCCTGCAGTCTTTGTCCGTGAAAACATGAGAGCTATTTGATTAATAATTTGGGCGATGATCCTGATAAATAATGAGAACAGCGTTATTAAGCTTTACATCGTCTTAAAAATATAAAATAGGAATACATGAGATTGTGAAAGGGCGTTTTCTCACATAGATTTAAAAAGTGTCATTCACCTCAAGGAACAACCATCATGTTTAAGCGTCGCACACTCCAGATTGCTCTGGCGGCGGTTATTTCTCTGACAGTGCTGTCAGCGCCCGTTTTTGCTAATCCCGGGAATGGGAATAGTAATGGTAACGGCAATAGCAACGGTAATAGCAATGGCAATAGCAATGGCAACGGCAACGGCCACGCCAATAAAGGTCAGGGAAATGGTAAATCATCTGAGCACTCCGGGAATCGCAAAAATTATGGTAAGCCAGACCATGTCTCGTCAGATATAAGCTTCTCACGTGCCCGTTCACTCGCAGTTAACTATGGATTAACCGGATATCAGGCTCTACCACCAGGAATCGCAAAAAATTTAATGCGTGGCAAACCATTGCCTCCGGGCATTGCCAGGAAAGCTGTTCCGGCCTCAATGCTGAACGAGTTGCCGTATTATCCTGGTTATGAATGGCGAGCTGTGGGGGATGATTTAGTTCTCATTGCCCTGAGTACTGCAATTGTCACTACGATTATCAATGGCGTATTTGATTAAAAATGACATAGCATTCTTTTAAGCCTCGCATTAGCGAGGCTTTTTATTTGAACTAATATGAAGATGACGATTAATGGTATCCCGAAAAAGGTCGCTGCTCAGGAATAACCAGAAACTTATTTCATCAGGGGATTCTGCGGCCCTGATGCTGTTTATTTAGCGGTCGCGACCTGCTGTTTTTTAGCTTGTGCTGCGAGATGATGCCCAATAGCGCATCCTGCCACCGCGCCGAGAACAGCGTGATGTTTCAGATGACCGACTACACCCCCCGCCACAGCCCCTTTGAGACATCCTTCTGCCTGAGCAAATGAACTCACTAACATCATGCTGAAAATGGCTGCACTCAACATCGTTTTTTTCAACTGAATTCTCCCAAATGAACACATAGTGCTGTGGCAGAAAATGTCATAACAGCCCCGGTTTGTCATTTTGCTATCTGTAAGCAGGTACTGCTGCTGTTACTTCTCAGATAAGAGAAACTGGTTGCCGACGGCCATGAGTGGCTTATCCCGGTTACATCTGCCGAGGCAGTTAACGGCTCATTGACCAAAGGTTTACTTTATATATAGAAGGCGAGGGACTGCACTTTTTTTAAGTCTGCTAAACTTATATTCAGTAACCGGCGGAGGTCTGCTTTCTCCGCTGTCTCCGGTTATTTTCCACCCGTGAAGAAGGATGCTGCTATGACGCATCAAGAGCAATTGCAGGCCCTGATGGTTCGCATTGACGCGCTGGAACAACGTGAAAGACAACTGACTTATGCTTCAAATGCTTATCAGGCGATTTTAACAACATTACTGGGAATACTGGATAAACCAACCCGTGACCGGGTGATCAGCATGGTCGATCAGGCTCATGATGTGGCATATGCCAGAGCTAATCTGGAGCAGAAAGGGAATATTCTGGGCGCTGATGATATCACCCAGCGCATTTTCTTATTTGCGCAGGGACGTGCGGCACAATCTAAGTAGCGACTGACGGATCATTGATAAGTAACTCGTTGCCTGAAAAGGCTGCGAGGTTTTGTTGTGTCGCACAATCAGCAACGCCGGTCGGCTTTGAGCATATTAATCGCTGCACCCAGCATAATACGGCGCTGGACCCCCGTCGCGCAGGCCAGTTGCTCGTCGAGATAATTAATCAGCGCATCGGCACTCAGAGGTTCTCCTCTGTGGCGCATCTTAATGACACCATCACCGATAATACGCGCGACTTCATCCCAGAGCGGTTGGATCTCACTTTCCGAGAATTTCATAACGGCTCCCGTTTGTGTGATTTACGTACAATCTATCATCTGGGCGGCGCGTGGCAAGTGGGTTAGAGGAAGAAGGGCGGTGCGTAGCATTTGAAAAGCCTCTCCTCAGGCAGTCACGCCGCAAGGAGAGGAAGGCAGCTTAATGCTTAATTACATACAAATCTTTGGTATAAATGTAATTGAGCAGGCTGTCGTTGAAACCACCAACATACGGTTTGACCAGACGGGCGCTGACGTAGTGATACAAAGGAATGACCGGCGACTGCTCGGTTAACACCTGTTCCGCCTGCTGATAGGCTTTGCCCACATCCGCTTTGTCCGTGGCTTTTAACGCATCATCCAGTGCCTTATCGTAGGCGGCATTGCTGAATTTTGGCGTGTTCTCGCTGTTACCCGTGCGCAGGGTATTCAGAAAAGTGGACGGCTCGTTATAGTCTGCAATCCACGCATAACGCACCACTTCATATGTGCCCTGATGCATGGTGTCCAGCATGGTTTTCCATTCCTGATTCTGTAAAACAGCATCGACGCCCAGATTCTTTTTCCACATTGATGCGGCGGCAATCGCAATGCGCTGATGCGCTTCAGAAGTGTTATACAGCAGGTTGAATTTCAGCGGATGGTTCGGACCGAAACCTGCTTCTGTCAGCAACTTTTTAGCTTCTTCGTTACGCTGTTCCTGTGTCAGGCTGGCCTCTTTAGGTTTGGCGAAAGTAAAACCGCCGGTGTTATCCGGAGAAAGATGCCAGGCTGGCGTTTGTCCCTGACCCATGACTTTATCGGCAATGATTGACTTATCAATCGCCAGATTCAGCGCTTTACGCACGCGAACATCGTTAAACGGTGGCTTCTGCGTGTTCATTGCATAGTAATAAACGGCCAGATAAGGGCTGACATGGACTTGCGAACCCAGCTCTTTTTTCAGCGATGCAAACAGCGGGGAAGGGACGGTATAAGTAATGTCGATTTCACCGGCTTTATAGCGGTTAACGTCCGCAGTCCCCGAAGCGATCGGTAAATAAGTGACTTTGTTGATGACAGTATGTGCGTTATCCCAATAATTCGGGTTGCGGACAGCCGTGATGCGTTCGTTAACCGTCCATGTATCAAGCTTAAACGGACCGCTGCTGATCAGATTGCCTGGCTGAGTCCACTTATCGCCGTATTTCTCTACCTCTGCCTGACTGATCGGGGAGAGAGAAGGGTGTGCCAGCATACCAAGGAAATAGGAAAGCGGTTGATCCAGGGTAATTTCCAGCGTCTGCTTATCCAGCGCTTTGATACCCAGTTGGTCAGCAGGCTTCTTGCCGCTGATGATGTCGCCGGCGTTCAGTACATGCATACTGCTAAGATAGGTTTCATAAGGTGAAGCCGTTTTCGGGTCTATAAGGCGTTGCCAGCTGAAAACGACATCCTGCGCGGTGATGGGCGAACCATCAGACCAGACGATTCCAGGGCGCAGATGGAAAACCCAGGTTTTGTTATCTTTAGTTTCCCAGTTCTCCGCCAGAGAAGGTTGCGCATTGCCTTTGTTATCTATAGTAATCAGTCCGGCAAAAAGATCGCTGAGGATATTGAATTCAACGTCGCTCTCCACTTTGTGCGGATCAAGTGACGCGGGTTCGCTACCGTTGTTGCGGACAATTTCCTGTTTGGCTGCCAGTTCAACACCTGCGGGAACGGTCGCAGCGTAGGTAGCAAAAGAAGCCATGAAAGAGCCGGAGAAAAGGAGTGCGAGAGGAATTTTTTTGAAGCACCCATAAGTTTTACGTATCGTCATTGCCATTTCCTGCCCTGTCAATATGGTTAAATATCAATGAGTAACAGGGTATTCATACCGTTCTTCGAACACTTTAGCAATCGTTATGGCATTTTTTGTCGCGCTGTGTGAATGCTGACACAAATGTTCAGTAGTCAACGTTCTCATGTGCAGGGATCCAGTAGCCGTCGATAAAATCTTCGATTGGGTAACAGCCAGCCTGGCGTAAACCTTGCTGATGCATCGCGACCATGCATTGTTTCTGAGTATTAAAGGCATCAACGACTAAGTCTTCACATCCTCCGCCCAGATAACAAATAGTCAAAACAAGTGCGAACATAGCGCATCTCCATTTTTGTCATCCTGTTAAGCATAGAACTATTATGCCCCTGGCAACATCCGACGCGGTGCGTTTGCTGCTTATTTGTCCGTCTTTATCGGACGAAAAAATGTGAAGTGGCAGAAAAGAGAATTTCAGGAAAGGGCGTGATATCCTCGCGGCCATAATTTTTATGAATGACCATTATGGAAGGAGCAGCTCATGTCTGAGTCTTTGAACAGAGAACAGGAAATCGAATCCGATCTGGTTGCATGCCAGCTGGTAATTAAACAAATTCTGGATGTGATTGAAATTATTGCGCCAGCAGAAGTGCGCGAGAAGATGTCTCATCAGTTGAAAAGCATTGATTTCAGCAAGCATCCTGCCGGTGCAGATCCTGTGACGAAGCGCGCTATCGAGAAAGCAATCTCACTGATCGAGCTGAAATTTACCAGGCACGACAGCTGATAAATAATTGTCATGCCTGCATCCGCGGGCATGACAATAATGTAGTGCGGTAAAATATTTGTTTTATTTGTTGTCGACCACTTCATCCACCCGCTTGAAAATCGGGCAGTTTGCAACACCGATGACGCCACTGTCAGAGTGAATATATTGCGAACTTACAATTCCTCTGGCGGTTAAGTACTGGCATTTCAGTCCCAGTCCTGCGGCATTCTCACTGCTGCCTACCGTCACGCCATAACCCGAAAAAAGAAAAATCGCGTAAATGACGGCCAGCAGGATAACGGTTTTAATTATTCCCATTCTGTAACTCCCTAAACATCTCGTCCTGAACGATTCAGGATATTGATAAGTATAGTAGAAGTTATTTTTCAGAAAATGTCACTGCAGCAGAATCCTAATCAGCAAAGTCGTGAAGATGCCAAAAAAATTGGCCCCTGAAAAGGGGCCAAAAAATTACTGAAGAGTGTTATTCAGACCGGCAAGTTACCAGCGGTATTTCATACCCAGGTTTGCTGCCCAAGGCTGGTCAACATCGCTGCCGCCAAGGTAGTTAGCCCCTGCGTAAACGGTGAAGTTTTTGCTCATGTCGAACTGACCGCCTAAACCAACGCGGACAGCAGAACCATCAACGCCGTTGTCGATACGGTCGCCATTGATGTTTGCATCGTTGTTAGCATCTTCATACACATACGCCAGTGTGCCGTACGGGCTAATTGCCTGATCTGCACCCAGGTCGAAGGTATAACCCAGATTACCACCCAGCTCATAACGCATGCTGTCATAAGCCTGATCGCTGACATGCATGTTGTTGCTCATGCTGTAATCGTCATCGCCGATAAACACGCCAGTAATGCTTGCGTATGGTGTCAAATAAGCCTGAGGAGCGAATTTCCAGTCATAACCCAGTTTCAGACCAAAGCCCCATGCATCAGTCGAGTTATCACCTGATACTTGCTGACCGTTGCTCATGGTGCTTTCTGTTGAGTTGCTGAAGTGGCTGTAGCTCAGAGAAGTATCGAAGAATGCGCCATTATTGAAGTCCAGGCTTGAGTAAACGCGTGCTGACTGGCTGTCAGTATCCGCATCGGCATCATCCATAGACAGGCTGGATTTTGCGAAACTTGCCGCCATACCGACCAGCCACTGGCGTTCACCGCCACCTTCGGTCACTTTATCCAAACCCACCATGATGCCATTAACGTCCTGATCGTAATCAATCACGCCGTTGTCACCGTTTTGCTGACCGCCGAAGTAGTTAACCCACACACCGCCTTTATCATTGCCCTGGGTGTGACGCGAACTATTCATGCGGTTTTCTAAGGTGTCTTGTTCCATATGCCATGTTGCCGCATTGGAAGAAGGCAGGCTCAGGGCCGCATTTGCAGTAGAGGTAATGCCTTGTTTTGCCAGCACGACAGTATCGCCGTACTGCTCAGCCTGATATTTATAAGCACCCAGATCAGCGGTGTTAGCATGGTTAAAGGTCGCATTGCCGCCGTAGATGCGGATCAGCTCTTTATTCTGATAATCAGCAACCTGGCCTTCACCTGTCGCGTTATCGATGCGTACCTGATAATTACCGTTGGTCACGCCATTAACGGCCAGATGACCGTCTGAGTTAATGCCGATAGTGCCCTGATCATAAACATAGTCAGCGGCAGTTTTGTCGCGTGCGTTGTTCAAATCAGAGTTGAGAACATATTCACGGCTACCGATATCGAAAGTACCGTTATCGGTCAGAACCATGTTATGTGTATCAACCTGACCTAAACCTAAGTTCAGCTCAGAACCGCTGCCCACAATGATGGTGTTGGCGTAGAGAGACGCAGTTTCTTCGGTCAATGATGCCTGGCTGCCTGAGTTCAGGTTCAACACATCGGTTTTAACGCCGCCGTGCGCGGCAATTTTCAGGGTTGATGCATTGGTGAGGGAGATGTGATCTGCCAGCAGGGCAGATTCAACAACATTCACCTGAGACCGGTTGTTAACAGTCAGATCGTCAATGTTGGATGATTTGGTGGTGTCCCACTCGGAACCGTTGTTTAGCGTGACATTAAACAATCCGCTTTGATAAACGTCATCGCCAACCAGATAGCCATTGGTACTGCTGAAGACAGAGTAAGGCCAGATGCTGTTGGTGCTGCGGTTATAGAGGGCTGAATCCATCTGAACATTTGAGATAGCTGCGCCAACCCATTTGCTGCCATTATCCAGCGTCAGATTCAGTTCGTCTGTATCATCCCAGCCATTGGTATCCAGCACGCCATCCGCATTGCTGTCATGACCGCCGACGTAATAGTTCTCGTCGAAGGTGCTGACAAAAGCGACGTCACCGGTAATGGTTGAATTATTGAATACGGCATGGGTTTTCATTGCGTTATCTGCGGTGGCACTGGCAACAACAGATAACGCGATATCGTCAGCCTGAGTACCGGCAGCGCTGATATTACCGTAATCGCTTGGCTTATCAGACTGGCCGTAGAAACCGCTGGTCTGCAATTCTGTATAAGAACCTGAAGTCAGCACGGAATCATTAACTGTCAGGGTATTATCAAAAGTATTGCCATTATTTACGTCAGTATCAACCCATTCGTAGCCTTGCGTCAGCGCAATGCCCGCGACGTGAGAGTTATTTTTAATAACGATGTCACTTTCCTGATCCAATGTCACCGCAACGCCCTTGTCAAAGGTGTTCAGGGTTTCATGATCCCGAACGTTGTTAGCATCAGTAACGTCGTAATCGAAGTGTTCGTAAGTATCGTTAATGGTGGAGTTATCAATAGTCAGCTGCAAAGGTGACTGATCATATTCATTACGGGTTGTACCGCAATCGCTCGTCATGCACTCAGAAGTGATCATGCCGTTGACAGTAGTATTGGTGATATTCAGCGTGTTGCTGTTATTGCTATCAAAACCGAGATAATGAGTGGAAATAACGCCGTTAACCACAGCGTTATTGATTGAAGAGTAGATGTCTCCGCCAACGTAACCGTTATCTGCGCCGTCGTTATCCACATATCCACGATAGCCGATATGACCCGCCAGAGTGGAGTCATGATAGAACGTATCGTATACGGTGCCAGAAATATCAGCTGATATTGCGGCAGGTGCTGTTACTGCAACAGCGCAGGCCAGCGCTATTTTAGAAACGAAGAACTTTTTATTCCATGCATGCATTTATTAATCCCTCAACAAAAAATAGTCAGCATGAATCAGCTGAAATTAATTCAGCCACTATGCTTTCATTTATATAACCGAAGAGACAGAAGAACTGTTCGACGGCGGGATGATATTTTAATGGGTGGTATAATTCAACAAAGAAGTTCCTGAGAGTACTCACTAAAATTAAATTATTTTAACGGCGGGAGTAATATTATTGGATTTATTTGGCAACCATAATGAAAGTAATTTCTTTAACGGTTTCTGAATAATACTTATAAAGTCATTATATAATTTTACTGCTATTAGGCTTGCGTTCCTCCGGCCTTGTGGATATAACGCAAGGCGTAATCCCGCTTATCTTGTCAGCACCCGAAACAGGAGTCAGGTTTCTGTCATGAGCCTTGCGAGAATTAATGCATTATTTCACGTTCTGTTCCTTTCTTAATAAACAGGGTTATGGTTTTTATTAAAATGTCTATTTTATAGAAATTATTGTATGAGAGTTATCAGAAATGCAGCGGAGTAAACATTACTTTGCTTGACCAGGATCAAACAAGCATTACCTGCTATTTATAGATAAAGTTTATACATTTTATTGTTTGATTTACGTAGGTGATTATTACACGTTGTATCACGTGTAAAAGCCGTACTTTCGTTATATCGTTGTTTAGGATATTCGTCGTACTATGTCCTTCTGTTCAGTCAAATGCCGGACGTCGCCTTTGAGCCCTGATAGACGCTTTTTAAACCAAAAGAGACCTGCCATTAAATTGAAAAAGCCTGTTTTCAATGTCCGAAGGATCATTACGTTCGTTCTTTTTCTGCTCATCTGCATCGGCCTGTATCTGCTGGCGTTAAACAGTTACTGTGATCAGGGGGGCAACTTTGATCTGGGCGTATGTGCCATCACCTCATTCATTCCTTTTTAGCGGATGCCTGCCTGAATGTCTTTTTGCTCAATGCTTGCGCTGATTGCGGGGGAGTAAGAAAACCCTGTTTTTTTGCGAATAGCTTCCCTGGCCTGTCGGGGATGGTAAGATGAACGCTCTGAACATTCAGTGGTAGGGTAGTCAATGTTTGATTTCGCAATGGGCCAAAACAGCCTGGCCTCATTGGTGCTGTGTGCACTTTCAGCACTGTTATTTCTGTTGGTATGGTTTTTCGTTAGCCGTGCCAGTGTCAGGGCAAATGAACAGATTGCTCTGTTACAGGAGATCGCTGAGCAGCAACGCCAGCAGACCGAATTACTTAAAATTCTGGCTGCACAGGCAAAGGGCAATGTGTCTTCTGTTGAGGCAGACGATGACTCTGCGCTCAGCCTGCGTGGTTTTATTCCTGAAAGATAATGTTGTTTTGTTAACCCGCCTTCCGGCGGGTTTTTCGTTGATACGCGGCGTGCATATCTTTCCTTCTCTTCCTCTCTGATCTTCCTTCATAAAACTGTCTTATTCCTCCGGTAGTCTCCACGCATGTGCCTTGCAGGATGGAATAACTGATGATCAAATGGTCTGAAGAAAACGACAGTGAAGTGAACCACAACATAGCCTTACTGACCGGAGAGGAACCTGAGAAGTGGTATCCCTATGGCGGAATGAAAGGCAAAGATTATTGCAACAACCCCTCCGATGCGTGGCCGATCATTTGCGCCAACAAAATCAGCATTAATTTTAAAGAGTTGCAAAGCAATCCTCTCTGGCTTGCTGAAATCAGCAGTCCTCAAGGCCAATGGCAGGCGCAAAGCAAACGTCCCCTTCGTGCCGCTATGGTATGTTTCCTGCTTAGTAAGACTTGCGTATAAACAAAAGCGCAGAGATACTCAGATAGTGACAAAGTTTTGCAAAGAAGTGATTCGAATAAGCGTCGCATAAAGCGATGCGTATCAAGTGATTAATGTTTCCTCATTTTGACAGTTGTGTCTAAGGCGGAGTCCATTATGAAGCGCATCATTAAAGGTGATAAAACTCTCTCCCATCTGGTGGTTGCTCATGCAGCTATCGACAGTCATGAAAAAGCCTACGGCAAACGCCGGCAGGGCTGGCCTTCCACCTATCTCATCAAATATAAAGATGCGCGTGTTGCGGTCGAAGTTGTGACCCGCAGACAATCCTATGTTGCCACCCTCATGATCGGTGCCAGAAATCTCACCAAACTTTGTGGTATGCCTGCCTGATAATCGGGAAGTATTCCTGTAACTTCAAACCGTGCCGGAGATATCCGCCACGGTTTTTCGTTATACAGGCTTTCTCATCAGATAACGCTGCCGGAGGTTACCCCGCTGAAAAGGCCGTTTCATAACAGATAGCATCAGTGCGATGACATCGAGGATCAACAGCAATGTTCCGGTGATGACTAACGCCGTCAGCCCCAGCAGGGCGAGAAGGAAAATCTTTACTGAGGTCGGAACGGTCATCCGGCGAAAGCGGGAACGCAGCCATAAACGTCCATATTGTGCCTGGATCTGCATAATATGGGTCAGCCTTGACGCAAAGGTTTTGCGGTCTTTTGTTGTGTTCCTGATCATAAATAATCTCCTTTTTGAACATCATCAGTTAAACATGAAGTTATTAAGATTTTCTTAACCTCACGTAGTGGCTGAACTGCCACATAATTTTTCACTTTCGATCTGTAGTGCGCTCAATAAGTATGCTAATTAATCTGCATCATGGCTTTACGCTGCCGCCGATAAAATAGTGATCTCATGGAGCCTTATGTCAGGTAAAAATCCCTTTTACGACCCGTCAAAAACACATCACACACCGGATGGTTTTACCAATGCCGAACCCCATGACCGGCTGGAGGGTGATCTCAAGCGCTGGAGGAAAGAGCGCAAGGAACTTCGCCTGCCTGCGCCTCCGGCGAAAGGTTACGAACATTTTGTCAGCCAGTGGTGGCAGGCTGCCGACTTCAGCGGGTCTGATGATCGTTTATGGTTTTTAGGACATGCCTGTTTATTGCTGCGTGTTGCCGGGCGCTATATCCTGATGGATCCTGCATTGTCTCATCGTGCTTCGCCATTCAGTTTCTACGGGCCTGAGCGAAAAACGCCGGTTGCTGTGACGGTAGAAGAACTTCCACCGATTGATGTTGTTCTGTTATCCCACAATCATTATGACCATCTCGACAGCGCGACGGTCCGCAAGCTATTGCGACGTTTCCCGGAAGTGCAATTTATGGTGCCTTTGGGCATAAAGCGTTGGCTGGAGCGGCGCGGGGCACGATACATCGAGGAACTCGACTGGTGGGATGAGCAGCAGTTTGGTGAGCTGAAGTTTTCAGCTGTGCCGGCGCGCCACTGGAGTATGCGGACATTATGGGATCGAAACCGGTCTCTCTGGTGTGGATGGGTGGTCAGCCATCCCGGTTTGCGGTTCTTTTTTTCCGGCGACAGCGGGTACAGCAATCAGTTTGAAATAATTGGACAACGTCTGGGACCTTTCGATTTAGCCGCAATTCCTGTCGGCGCCTATGCACCAAGATGGTTCATGCGTGCGCAACATATGGACCCTCAACAGGCTGTGGCTGTGTTTACTGAGCTGTGTTGTAAAAAGGCGGTTCCCATTCATTGGGGGGTTTTTGAATTAGCCGATGAATCACTGGATCAGCCACTGATTGAATTAGCGGAAGCCATAAGTCAAAGTGAATCGCCTGAAATGGAATTTAAACCATTAAAAATTGGCGCAAGCATTTCTAAAGATTGAATATCATTTCCACCGGTATTGGGAATATATAAGTAGCTACTTCACCTATGAAATGAGAAGTATTATCAGTTGGGTGACATTTTTTATAACACTTACACTTCGTGTGTGTTATGTGAATGTTAATTATTAGGTCAGATAGATTAATTACCTGCTCAATTCATCTTTATCAAAACAGAATGTTTTTTGTAAGCGCGGAGAGACTTCTTTTTGTCAGAAAAAATGGATTTTTTTGTTGCTAAACAGGGCATTGAACTGCGCTTCGCCTGCCTGCAACGCAGGCGGGTTGTCTGTCAGACTATCGTGGTTGGCTTCTGGCAGGTAATGAGACGATTTCAGCGTGATCTGAGTATGAATAGAAAGCTGATATGGGATTTTGATCACGGTAATTAATATTAGTTTTTCATATGGATATTTAGTATTTGAATAAGGCGGCCGGGAGTATCGGCAAACTGTTATGTTGTTTTAACCAACTCGCAAACTTTAATTCATTATATTGTCAAAATCACCACGATAAAAAATAGTCATTACCGGGTGTCGTAATTTGGAATTCATTTTGCCTGAAGCCGGTTGGGTTTGGGCTATTATCAGGCAGGAAGTACAGGCGCACAGTTAAGGTGCATTTATTGATTTTCACTGTTTGTTTTGCACCATTTTATCCGTCTATGGCGTAATTGATTATTGCATAACCAGTCATATTGGGAGGCACTGACGTTGTGCATATACCCGTTCTGTTGCACAAGTGCCGCAAACGCCGTGTGATGCGCTGTCACCGGACCTGATCTCACGCTGTAAGGCCTGTAAAGCGGTGCCGAATGGGCACAGAAGCGGAGAGTTTTAGCTGGCTCCCGCAATAAAAATTCAAATAAAGGTGTGTTTTACGCTTACGGTTCTGCATTAAATGATCAATAATCGAAACAGGTCGTTATTGTTTTGTTTGATATGCAGGTAAAACTGCAAAGCAGAAAAAAGCATGTCTATCAACATATTTCAGCTTAACTGAACACGAAGTGCCTTTAACCGGCTCAAATATGTGCGACATGTCCATCACTGATTAAAAATGGCTTGCCATCGAATTCAGAGTATGTGATAACGCATCTGGGTAAAACGAGGTACAGTTCTGTATATGTGTGGCATTTTCAGTATAGAAGTTCTGAGTAAAGACGTTCACGTTGAATACCGCTTCTCTGCCGATTCTAATCTTAGTGCCTCAAGCAGTAACGACTCTAGTTTGTCTATGTAACGCCGCTGGGCGGTTTAAACAATCCAAAGGAAATACTCAAGATGGCAAAGATCAAAGGTCAAGTTAAGTGGTTCAACGAGTCTAAAGGTTTCGGTTTCATTACTCCTGCTGACGGCAGCAAAGATGTGTTCGTACACTTCTCTGCAATCCAGGGTAACGGCTTCAAAACTCTGGCTGAAGGCCAGAACGTAGAGTTCGAAATCCAAGACGGCCAGAAAGGCCCGTCAGCAGTTAACGTAACTGCAATCTAAGCAGCGTTAGCTGTAAAAAAACCCGCCAAGGCGGGTTTTTTTGTGTCAGCCGTTCAGGCTCAGAGGATCATGATCCCTGATTGCTGGTTACGTCCGCTGATACCCGGGTGTGTCGGGTCCTGCGCCCGCTGATGGCTGTTACGGCGAAAACTCGTGTACCTGAATCCGGTTCCGGCTGCATCGGGCGAGCAAATCGTGCAACGGCCTGCGCGATCAACGCCTGCAAATCCTAACGCCCGCAATTTGGCTTCAGCAATGGCAACCAGATCAAGATGGCGGTGGCTTGGTGAGATGAGTGCAGGGGGTAAATCGAGACGTTGCAGAAAAGTATCAATCAGTTCCTGACTGACTTCATAACAGCAGGCTCCTGCGGACGGGCCGACAGACACAAACCAGTCAGAAGTATCACCCGACTGATTAATCCACTGTGCCATTTGCTCCAGAATGCCGTCAATCAGCCCGCGCCAGCCTGCGTGCACTGCCGCAACTTCTCTGCCATCTTTGCGACAGAAAATTACCGGTAAGCAGTCTGCAGTGAAAACGGCAAGAAGAATGCCCGGCATAGCGGTGATGAAGCCATCCGCCTCACCGCATTCCTGGCCTGCGACTGTGACATCGACAATCCGTGTGCCGTGTACCTGTTTTTTTCCGGGACAGGTCGCTTCATAGCTTTGCAGATGTTCAGGCAGCAACGCCTGTTTATCGCCGAAGCCATGCACAATACCGGGGATTTGACTGAGTAAAGCTGAGTGGTCACTCATCTTGCGTCTCGTTAGAGAAATGTGATGCAACCAGTGTAGCCGCCTTTGAGCGGGATTTTCCAGCAGTTGCAACCCCTGAGCACCTTCTTTAGACTTAACACTATTGCGAATTTTCGCCCCCTCAGACTTTTCTTGCAGGTTTTCCGCATGACTTATCAGTGCCCGCTTTGTTTCCAGCCGCTTACGCTGGCCGGTCAGCAATGGTGTTGTCCCGCCAACCATCAGTTTGATAACGCGAAAGAGGGGTATGTCAATCTGATGCCCGTACAGCACAAACGCTCAAAGCAGCCGGGTGACAGCCCGGAAATGATGATATCGCGTCGTGCTTTTCTTGATGCAGGCCATTACCAGCCTTTGCGTGACCGTCTGACAGATATTCTGGACGACGTCATCGCGCAAACGGCGGACACATTGCTGGATATTGGCTGCGGGGAAGGGTACTACACCGCCGCATTCGCTGAGAGGCTCACACAAAAACGTGCGCTGAAAGTGTTTGGGCTGGATGTCTCGAAAGTGGCCATCCGTTATGCATCCAAACGTTATCGCGATGTGTCATTTTGTGTGGCTTCCAGCCATCGCTTACCTTTTGCTGAGGGTTCACTGGATGCGGTCATTCGTATTTATGCACCCTGTAAGGCGCAGGAATTGTACCGGGCGATAAAACCGGGCGGCCTGGTGGTTACGGTGGCACCGGGACCACGTCATTTATATCAGCTGAAAGGGTTGATATACCAGGATGTACAACTGCATGCTGATCTCGATGAGCAGCTGGAAGGTTTTGACCGGATAAGTACGGAAGCGCTCGCCTATGACATGATGCTTTCCGGAGAGCAGGCGTTTGATTTATTGCAGATGACGCCATTTGCATGGCGGGCGACAGAAGAAGTGATGGCCAACTTAAAGGCTCAGACAGCCTTTGAATGCGAGACAGACTTCCTCATCAGGATACATCAGCGTGCGTCAGCGTAAATAACCCAGATGCTCCAGCAGGATGCTCGACCCAATTCCGATCAGAACCGTACCTCCTAAAACTTCGGCCCATTTGCCTAACAGCGGGCCGATAAAACGCCCGACCATTATCCCGAGCGTTGACATCACCATGGTCGCCATACCGATGAGCAGCGCGGTAAGGATGATGTTCACTTCAAGAAAAGCTAAACCGACGCCGATCGCCAGAGCATCAAGGCTGGTGCCGATAGCCGTTGCAGCCAGGATCCAGAACCCGTGACGGGTTGCCGTTGTCAGGTTATCTTCCGGCTTATTTTTTAGCCCTTCGATGATCATGCGCGCGCCCAGAATAAACAGCAGGGTAAACGCGACCCACTGGCTCCACTGCATGATGTACTGGCTGGCAAATAAGCCCAGATACCAGCCAATCAGTGGCGTTATGGCTTCTATGACGCCGAAAATAAAACCCGTGCGGAAGGCCTCGCGAAAGCAAGGACGATGAAGGCTGGCGCCTTTGCCAATTGATGCGGCGAAGGCGTCCATGGACATGCCAAATGCAAGAATAAGCGTAGCGGATAAGTTCACGAGAATAGCCCCCAAATGACGGCGCAACCTTACCACACTATTTTTATTCGGGACAACACCAAATAAAATGGGGTTTTAAATAATGCCGTATATTGGGGAGTAACAATATCGTTGACAAAGTATTTATCAACATTGTTATTTGTAAGGTTAAGTTAAATTCTGGGGAATATGCACCATGCTATAACTGATAACTCATGGTCTAAATTCAACTTATTGATTATTAATCATAATTTTATATATTCTTTCAAGATCATCCAGTTCGTTTACGCGAATTAATAACTTTTTCTGTTCTAATTCAAATACCAGAATACCGTCTTCAGAAAGATTCATACTGCGGATCCGATCGTAGGTGATGAAAGTGTTGGCGAAATAAAAACCCTCCTCTTTGAAGAGCATTTTTGGCCAGCGAATAAAAGAGAGATAAAAAGCAATCAGCCCCAGGCCGATCAGTAAATAATTGGTAATAACGGTGCCATTCGCATGGATATTATTATAAAGAAGAATAGCCAGAAGACCGATAAAGATAATCGAATCGAGTCTGTTACGGCGGCGCAGGTTGACCCGCAGGCGAGTTTTACCCTTGCGTGTACCCATGATGAATTCGTCATAGATGGCGTAGGCAAGCAACAGGAGAGTGAAAAGGGCGAGGACGATATCGGTTACAGACATGAAAACTCCAGCTAACAGCCATCAGGCAAAGCAAAGTAAAAATGACAAAGAGATCAATAGCAGAAACAAAAAAGCCGGGGAAAGATTTCCCCGGCTTTGAAGGTTATCAGAGACCTAGCAGGCCAATCCAGTAACCGAAGATACCGATGGCGAAGAAGCCAACGATGATCCACAACGCATTCACTTTCTTCCGCAACAGCCACATACAACCGAAGGTCAGCAGTAATGGCACCAGACCCGGCATCAGCTGGTCCAGAATAGTCTGGACAGTGGTGACGGTGGTATGACCCGTCTGGTCGGTGATTTTCGACACGACTAGCGGAATGTTAACGTGTGTCCACTTGTTAACCAGGGCCCCCATGACAAAGAGGCCGAGAATTGACGCCCCCTCGGTCAGTTTTTGCAGGAAGCCGCCGCCCATATCGTTAACGATATCGACACCTTTTTTGTAGCCATAAGACACGCCGTAGTAGCGGGTCAGCAGGCGTACGAGGTTAAACAGAACAAAGAACAGCAACGGACCCAGCAAGCTGCCGGTCATCGCAATACCCGCACCCAATGCAGCAAACACCGGACGCACAGTACCCCAGAAGATCGGGTCACCCACACCGGCCAGAGGCCCCATCAGACCGACTTTCAGGCCGTTGATGGCCGCGTCGTCGATAGGTGCGCCATTGGCACGCTGTTCTTCCATCGCCAGCGTCACACCCAGAACCGGAGCCGCAACGTAAGGATGGGTATTAAAGAATTCCAGGTGGCGTTTGATAGCCGCTTTGCGATCGTCGTTATTTTCAGGGTAGAGACGACGGATTGCAGGCACCATACAGAAGCAGAAGCCCAGAGCCTGCATACGTTCGAAGTTCCATGACCCCTGGAAAAGGTTGGAGCGTATAAACACACCGCGAATATCGCTGGCCGTGAGTTTTTTAACTGCAGTTTGATCAACCATGTCCTTCACCCTTAATCCAATTCGTTGTCGAGATCGTTAACACCCGGTGCAGCCGCCGCTTGCGCAGACTTGTTGTATTTCGGGCTCAACTGGATGTAAAGAACAGCCATCACCACACCAATCACACCCAGTGCAACCAGGTTGAAGTTGGTGAATGCAGCAGTAACGAAACCGAGGTAGAAGAACGGCATCAGGTAGCCAGCACGCATCATGTTGATGACCATGGCGTAACCCACGACGACGATCATACCACCAGCGATGTTCAGACCGTTGGTAACCACTTCAGGGATTGAAGCCAGTAAGTCATGAACAATAGCAGTACCCACAGACACAGCAACAATCACAGCAGGGATGGCAATACGCATTGCCTGCAGGATCAACGCTGAAACGTGGATCCAGCTAATCGCGCTCAGATTCCCTTTTTCAGCCGCTTTATCCGCTGCGTGCTGGAAGGCGACGGTGATGGTACGAACGATGATGGTTAATACCTGACCTGCTGCTGCCAGCGGGATCGCCAGTGCGATACCGGCACCGACAGACTGACCGCCTGCGATAACCAGAATGGTAGAAATGATAGAGGCGAGGGCAGCATCTGGCGCAACAGCAGCACCGATGTTCATCCAGCCAAGCGCGATCATTTCCAGAGTACCCCCGATGATGATCCCGGTTTTTACATCACCAAGAACAAAACCGATCAAAGTACAGGCGACTAACGGACGGTGAAACTGAAATTCATCCAGGATCGAACCCATCCCGGCAATACATGCGACAATAAATATCAGCACAATTTGTAGTGTGGTGATCTCCATTGCACTTCTCCTATGACCAAAGGACGCTGAGTATAAACAGGCACACCAGACAGATAACGTTGAGGGAATCTGCCAACAACGGCGCGCTTATTAATTCATTTTATTAATGAGATCCATCATCTTGAGGCGTGAGTCAGTAGAGACTTTACGCACTTCAAGTTCGATACCTTTTTCATTCAGTTTCCTGAATGCTTCGATATCTTTTTCATCGACAGACACGGCGTTATTCACCTGAGTTTTACCCTGGCGGAAAGCCATACCACCAATGTTTACGGAGGTGATTTTCACGCCACCCTCAACCAGACGCAGAACATCTGTCGGGTTAGTGAACAGGAACATGACGCGATCGCCCGCGTATTTTGGGTTATCCCAGACACGAATGGCTTTCGCAACGTCAACAACGTGTGCGGTAACACCAGGAGGAGCAACCTGAGTCAGCAACGTTTTACGCACGGTATCGGCAGCCACTTCGTCGCTGACAACAATAATGCGTGTCACGTTGGTTTCTTTGGTCCAGCGGGTCGCGACCTGGCCATGGATCAAACGGTCATCGATTCGGGCAAGGCCGATCTTCATATGGTCGTTCGGACCGGCAGGTTTCGCCGGGGCGGCTGCTTTTGGCGCAGGGGCGGCGGCAGGGGCTTGAGCGGCAGGTTCAGGGGTTTTCAGCGCTTTTACGCCGATACGACCCGTCTCAACTGCAATGGCAACCAGTTCTGCGAAAGCAGGGTTGTCATCACGGGCCATGAAAGTCTCTGCCAGCATCGGGATGTTAACACCGGTGACAACTTCGTAATTTTCCTTATCGACAACAATACGGCTGGCGGCATTGAACGGGCTGCCACCCCAGGTGTCGACCAGGAAAAGGACGCCGCTGCTGGTGTCTAAACCACCCAACTTAGCCGTGTACTTTTCGATCAGGGTTTCGGCGTTTTCGCCGGGAACGAAATCAATAAAGGCGACATTATCCTGTTCACCTAAAATCATTTCCGCTGTTTTCAGCAATTGCTCAGCTGCTGACCCGTGCGTGCCGATGATAATAGCAATACTCACTCGCTACCTCCTCTGTTAACTCTGGGAAAGAGTTATGCACATAAGTAATGGTGCTGATGATATCCGCCCGTTTTTATTCCTGAGGCGGACGGGGCATTCCGTGCGTCCTGACTGTCCTTAATTTCTGATAAGACTGCAAAACTATAAATGGCAGAACCTCAACGGGTTGTGCGACGTGATTTATTTTAGTGTGCGAAAAAATAATTTTTGTGACGACTGTCCGTTATTGAACGACGTATTGTGAATACGGTTTCACATCGCACATTAAAACAGCATAGATGTTACAAACTGATGCTGAAGGTAAAAGATCACTCTTTCTTCAAATAATCATTCCTGATAAAGTGATTTTCCGAATAATTGAACAGGAGTACCGGGCCTCAGCCCTCCCTATGGACTGTCACCGACGTCACTATTCTTCGCTTTTTCACCTCATTCTTACCGGCAAATCTGCCCCGATGGGCCTGATTTCAGCCGCACTGAAACCGCTTTCATCTGCTATTTCTGCAGCCAATACTTCCGGACGGTCATCTGACAGCCTGGGGTGTGGTGTTTTTGTGCGTCTTTTTTCTTTAACTCATTGCGGAGTCTGACATGGAATTTTTGATGGACCCTTCAATTTGGGTCGGTTTGCTGACGCTTGTCGTGCTTGAAATTGTTCTGGGTATCGACAACCTTGTTTTTATTGCCATTCTTGCCGATAAACTGCCACCGAAGCAGCGTGATAAAGCCCGTATCATCGGCCTCTCGCTGGCGCTGATCATGCGTTTAGGTTTGCTGTCACTGATTTCGTGGATGGTGAAACTGACCACGCCGCTGTTCAGTATTGCGCAGTTCAGTTTCTCCGGCCGTGATCTGATTTTGTTAGTCGGGGGGATATTCCTGCTATTCAAAGCCACCACAGAGCTGCATGAGCGGCTGGAAGGGCATGACGAGCATGGAACAACGAATCGCGGCTATGCCAGCTTCTGGGCTGTGGTGGCGCAGATTGTTGTGCTGGACGCGGTCTTCTCGCTGGATGCGGTGATAACCGCCGTCGGTATGGTGAATAACCTGGCCGTCATGATGACTGCAGTGATTATTGCCATGGGCGTGATGCTGCTGGCATCGAAATCGCTGACCCGTTTCGTAAACAATCATCCAACCGTCGTGGTGCTATGCCTCAGCTTCCTGCTAATGATTGGTCTGAGTCTGATTGCTGAAGGCTTCGGGTTCCACATTCCGAAAGGTTACCTGTACGCCGCGATTGGTTTCTCTATCCTGATTGAATTGTTCAATCAGATTGCGCGCCGCAACTTCCTGAAAAGCCAGTCCAGCCGTCCGATGCGTGAACGTACAGCGGAAGCTATTCAGCGACTGATGGGCGGGAAACGCCAGAATGAGCATGAAGATGAGCCCGCTGGCGATGTATTGCCAGCCGGTGAAACCTTTGCGGAAGAAGAACGTCACATGATCACCGGCGTGCTGACGCTGGCGTCACGCTCCCTGCGCAGCATCATGACGCCACGCACCGAGATTTCCTGGGTAGACTGTGAAAAGTCACCGGATGAAATCCGCAGTCAGCTTCTCGATACGCCGCACAGCCTGTTCCCGATTTGCCGTTATTCACTGGATGATGTTATCGGTGTGGTGCGTGCGAAAGATCTGCTGGTGGCGCTGGAAAACGGTGAAAGCATTGTCGCGTTCGCGGAAAAAACGCCGCCGATTGTGGTGCCGGAAACCATGGATGTCATCAACTTGTTGGCCGTTCTGCGTAAAGCCAAAGGTCGTCTGGTGATGGTCAGCAATGAGTTTGGTGTGATTCAGGGGCTGGTGACGCCGCTGGATGTGCTGGAGGCCATCGCAGGTGAATTCCCGGACGAAGATGAAACGCCGGACGTCGTGACTGACGGTGATAGCTGGATTGCTAAAGGCGGAACCGATTTGCATCTGTTGCAGCAAATTCTGGACGTCAAAACGCTGGTGAATGCTGACGACGATTTTGCTTCTCTTGCCGGGCTGCTGCTGTCGAAATCAGGACAAATGCCGGTCGTGGGTGAAGTGATCGAAATGGCGTCGCTGCACTTTGAAATTCTTGACGTGTCGGAATACCGTATCGAACGCGTGCGTATTACGCGGCTGAAATCAGAAGACAAATGGGATGAAGACCAGTAACGGGGCTTTATTTCGGGATGTAAAACGGCGACTCAGGTCGCCGTTTTTTATGGTCGGGGAAAACGGGTTTCCACCTTCAGACCGGATCTGTATTATCCTGCAATTCCATGTTCTGCGTAGTTTTTTTATAACGTTCCAGCCAGATCGGGAATACTTCTATAGGCATCGGGCGGGCAAAGTAGTAGCCCTGCAATGAATCGACCCTGCGTTCGCGCAGATAATCTACCTGCTCACGGGTTTCCACCCCTTCAGCAATCAGCTTTAGATTGAGACGCTGCGCCAGTGTGATGATGGTATCCGTGACGGTGGCGTTAATCGCATCGGTGCCAATTGAGGCCGTAAACGCCTGATCGATTTTCAGCACATCGGGATTAAGGGTTTTGAGATAGCTCAGGGAGCTGTGACCCGTCCCGAAATCATCAATGGCCAGCAGAATACCCATTTCTTTCAACTGTGAAATCTCAGCAGCACGTAACTCCTGTAACCGCGTCCGTTCCGTCAGCTCCAGCATGAGAGAAACTGACGGCTGCGCCGGAAGCCACAGCTTTCGGATGTCATCAACAATTTCCATATTATTAAAGTGTTGTGCTGCAACATTAATACTGACGTAAAAACCCGGCGTTGCCGGAAATACGGACAGATTTTCAGCGACTGTCTGAATGAGATAGCGTGTCAGCGCAATGATTAAGCCGTGCTGTTCAGCCAGAGGAATAAACACATCGGGCGAAACCCATTCCTGCCGGCGGTTTTTCCAGCGCATCAGTGTTTCCACGCCAATACAACGGCCATCCGTACTGTTAATAATGGGCTGACAATAAACTTTAAACTCGCGGTGGGAAATGCCGTGGCTGATCGGATAAGCCAGACTGATGCGACTGCCGGAGAACAGATATATGGCTGTTGCTGTCAGCAGGCTGATCAGAACCGACAGCGGCAGATGTGAAAACAGCTCCTCCCAGGCCAGTGTGCTGGCTTCTTCACCATAAATAGAGACCGCAAAATCATATTTTTCCGATCGGGCGCTCAGCAAAGGGGCGCGCGGCAGGGCACTGGTGTTGATGATTGAATTTTTGCCGTATTCGAGATTTTGTTGTCCGACGTTGAGAACGATGTGGCTGGCATAAGGCGGCTGGGGCTCGAGCAGGAAATTCGACAAGATCCCGATGTTATAGACAAACAGTTCACCGTTAAGATTATCCGGTGTGGTCGGATGCCATAAAACCAGCGTCGGTGTATTGACACGGCTCCATTTCGAGGCGCGCAACTCAAGTTGGGTTTTACCCTGTGCGAAGGAAGGCAAGGTTTGATTGAAATTCAGATCCAGCGTGCCTACCAGGCTTGAACAAACAATGGTGCCGTTGCTGACGAGACTGATTGAACGTAATGTTTGCATGCGGGCGACGGTTTGTTGCAACAGAGGTTGCTGTGCCTTACAGGCGAGTGTCTGGTCGAAAGGAATAATTTTGCCGGCCGGAGAAGCGGGTTCAAGCAATTTTTCCAGTTTTTCAACGGTGTGAACAGCCACACGTTTTTGATCTTCGGCGATAACCTGGGCTTGTTCGTAGATACGAATGCCCAGCGTCAGAAGCAGCGTACATATCCCCATTGCACTGGCGAGCGCAATGCGATAGTAGCGATACTTCGCGAGTCCGGTCTGGGAGAACAGCATCGTTCTAATCCTTTTATCCCGAGTTAAAGGCAGGCTCAAAATTATTATTTTAAAGGGTTACCGATGCGTAACAGCCATTTCGTTTTTATAGAGAGTAGCTGTAAATCGTCGGGCGCTCAGTTTGAGTAGCGGTAAACTCCCTATATTTCTCTGTTCAAATCGAAAAAAACATACAGGTGACAGTGTCACTGAGGTTTTTCCTGTCCATTTCCGACATTTACGCAGACGTAATAAGGGGGACCCGGACAGGGGAAATCAGGCGGAAATCAGCATGCCGCACCTGCAGGGTATAATGCAAGTCTCACTACCATTATGTATTGATAATACAACAGGTTGTTGTTAGCGAAGGTTTTATTGCTGCCGGCTACCGGCCAGGTGGTATTTCCTGCGGTAAATTGGTTGAAATTAATACAACCTGAAAATACCGCAGGAAGAGGTCATCTTTTCGACCGGATCAGTCGCACTGAACCTTAATCGCCAGACCGCCACGCGAGGTTTCCCGATATTTGGAATTCATATCTTTACCGGTTTCGTACATTGTCTCAATGACTTTATCCAATGAAACTCTCGGCTCACTGGTGCGGCGTAATGCCATACGGGCGGCATTAATGGCTTTCACTGACGCGATGGCATTACGTTCGATGCACGGTACCTGAACCTGTCCGGCAACAGGGTCACAGGTTAATCCCAGATTGTGTTCCATGCCAATTTCGGCCGCAACGCATACCTGTTCCGGGCTGCCGCCCAGCAATTCCGTCAAGCCTGCCGCCGCCATTGAACAGGCTACGCCAACTTCACCCTGACAGCCCACTTCTGCGCCTGAAATCGACGCATTCATTTTATACAGAATACCGATAGCACCGGAACTCAGGAAATAACGCAGATAAATGTCCGGGCTGACCGACTGAATGAACTGGTCATAATACGCCAGCACCGCAGGCACAATGCCGCATGCGCCGTTGGTGGGCGCCGTCACGACACGTCCGCCCGCCGCATTTTCTTCGTTAACCGCGAGGGCAAACATATTCACCCAGTCGATCACGTTCATCGGGTCACTGGAAAGTTTGTCGTTTGACACCAGCATCCGGCGCAGGGCAGAAGCACGACGCGGCACCCGCAACGGGCCAGGCAGAACGCCTTCGGTATTCAGGCCGCGATCGATACAGGCCTGCATGGTGTGCCAGATCTTCTCGAAATACTGCTCAATGTCCTGCTTACTGTGCTGCGCCAGCTCGTTTTTCATCACCAGGCCGGATAATGACAGCCCGGTTTCCTTACATTTTGCCAGCATTTCACTGGCCGAATTAAAGCTGTACGGCACCGCCACTTCATCCAGCACAGGCTGACCGAAATGCTCGTCATCAACGATAAAGCCGCCGCCGACCGAGTAATAGGTTTTGCTGTAAATCATCTTGTCGCCAGCAAAAGCGTGAATTTGCATGGCGTTTTCGTGACGCGGTAAATTCTCCCCGCGGAACACCATACCGGTATCACGTGGGAAATCGACTTCATGCTGGGTTCCGCCCAGCGGCAGACGCTCACGTTGCTCAACGTCGCGGATAAAATGTGGAATGCCGTCGATGTCGACGGTATCTGGCTGATTGCCCGCCAGACCTAAAATAATGGCGATATCTGTGTGGTGGCCTTTACCTGTCAGAGACAAAGAACCAAAAACGTCCACGGCGACACGCGTAACGGCAGGCATCATGCCCTTTTCCAGCAGGTCATCAGCGAACTGTTTGCCTGCTTTCATCGGGCCCAAAGTATGGGAACTGGAAGGGCCAATCCCGACCTTGAACATGTCGAAAACGCTAATCACGTCGAATACTCCTGTAATAGATTGCGGCAGGGAACGGGATCCCTGGCTTCCATAAATGAACCAACACCAGAGACAGCCCTTATGGACGGGTCTCTTGTTCTTATGGATAGACTTATAGTTTAAAAGGGCTGAGAGGCAAAAGTTTCATTTTTCGCATGAAATAAACTTATTTGATGCAAAAGTGTGATCGTAATGTAATCACTGAGCTCAGACTTCAACCTGCCGGGCCAACTGACGGATGATTCCCGCCGTCAGCCCCCAGACAAATTGTTGCTGATACCAGGACAGATAAACCCGGTGATGAGTGCCTCTGCGGTGAATATCCAGGGGGTGATAACGTGCGAGATCAAAGGCTTCCCGCAGCGGCATTTCAAACAACTCGGCGACTTCATCTTCCGCGGGATGCAGTGGTACATCAACAGGCAACAGCCCGATAACCGGCGTGACCTGAAAACCGCTGCTGCTGTCCTGCGGCGACAGTGTGCCTAATATATGAACCTGTTCAGGGGGGATCGCGACCTCTTCATGCGCTTCGCGTAATGCGGTGGCAATAATCGAGGCATCGGAAGCATCTGCTGCACCACCGGGAAAGGCGACCTGGCCGGCGTGTTTACGCAACTGATCGGACCGGCGCGTCAGTAAAAGGGTCGGTTCCGGACGACAAATAATCGGGATCAACACAGCGGCGTGGCGGGTTCCGCGCAACGCCGCAGCAGGCAGGCGCGGCTGCTGCAATTGAAAACGCAGGATGAAATCTTCCACGGCAGGTGAAAACGTCTGTAAGGGCGCGTGTTGTTCCAGCAGCGTCACGGCTGTATTTCTCCTAATTCAGGCAGAATACGGGCAATCTTATCAAAAGTTTCCTGATATTCCGCCTGTTCCTGACTGTCAGCGACGATCCCGCCACCCGCCCAGCAGTAAATTTTGCCCTGTGCGGTGAGCAATGTGCGGATGGTGATATTGCTGTCCATCGTGCCGCAGCAACTCAGATATGCAATGCTGCCGCAATAGCCGTTGCGCCGGTGCGGTTCAAGTTCTTCGATAATTTCCATGGCACGCACTTTGGGCGCACCGGTAATGGAGCCACCGGGGAAACAGGCACGCAATAAGGCGCTGGCGTGACAGGTTTCGGGTAACCGGGCGGTGATCGTGCTGACCAGATGATGGACGGCGGGGAAGGGCTCCACAACGAACAGCTCCGGCACCCGCACACTGCCGGGTGTCGCCACGCGGCCGATATCGTTACGCAGCAAATCGACAATCATCAGGTTTTCGGCGCGATCCTTTTCCGATGCCGCCAGTCGTTCTGCCTGCTGCATATCCTCAGTCGGATCTTCGCAGCGCGGCAGCGTTCCCTTAATCGGACGGGTCTGGATCTCAGCGTCTTTCAGCCAGATGAAACGCTCGGGTGAAAGACAGACAACGGCATTTTCCGGCAGACGCAGAAACGCGGAGAAAGGGGCGCGGTTAGCCTGATTGAGGCGCAGGAAAGCCTGCCATTCATCGCCGCTGTATTCCGTCGAAAACCGCTGCGCCAGATTGATCTGATAGCAATCACCACTGTGAATATATTCCTGAATCTTACGGAATTTCTCACCGTATTCTTCGCGGCTCATATTTGCCCGCCACGGCGCATGTAAACAGAAAGGCGCAGGAGAAGGAACAGGTTGGTACTGGGCCAGCCAGCGTAAACGTTCAGAAATGTCACCATGGCAAATCAGCGTCAGGCGCTGTAAATGGTGATCGGCAATCAGCGCCCAGTCATAAATCCCTACCGCCATATCCGGCAGGTCAATATCCCGTTCCGCAGTTTCAGGCAATGTTTCTATCCTGCGCCCCAGGTCATAACCGAACAAACCCAGTGCGCCGCCCAGAAAAGGAAAATCCGCTGAACTTTCTGCCTGTAAACCGGCCACTGCCATTTGCTCTTCCAGTAAAGCAAACGGATCTTCAGTCCGGGTTTCGGCCATGCCGTTGTGCTCAATCTGCGTTAGCTTGCCACGTGTGGTCAGCGTGATCAGCGGATCGGCCACCAGAATATCGAAACGATTATGCTGGTGCTGTGCCGAACCTGAATGCAGTAACATCGCCCACGGCAAAGCAGAAAGCGGCGCGAACCGTTCAGTTATTGCATCGGGTTGATAAGGTAATGAATGGAAAACAACGGGTTGGGCGAATGGCATGACGGGTATGAGTTTCTCTGGCGCAGTGACTATTTTTCAGGATCCTAACACAGATCGGGCTGCCTGAAAGCAGCGCAGGCGATTTGCGTGAATAAGGCGTATACTGTGCAACCCCGCACTGCGCGGGCTTTTTATTATCACCCGTACAACAGGACACTCCCATGCTGACAGGTATGCCTTCATTATCACATCACGAACAAGAACAGGCCGCCGATCGTATCCGCCAGTTAATGGAAAACGGCATGAGCAGCGGCGAAGCCATTGCGACCGTTGCAGAAGAAATCCGCGAAACGCATAAAGGCGACCGTGTGACCGTCATTTTTGATGACGAAGACGACGAATAAAACGTTGCTCCGCAGTTTCCCTTTGCTGCAAAGAAAAACCGGACTCTTTTCAGGCGTCCGGTTTTTTTTCATCTCAGCGTCAGGAATGGATTAGCCTTTAACCACCACTGCCGCCGCTGCCTGTTTAGCCTGTTCCACGGCGTCTTCAACGTTGTCCGCCGTCGCCAGCGCTACGCCAAGACGGCGCTTACCACTGATTTCCGGCTTACCGAACAGACGGATCTGGTTGTAACCGGTCAGTGCGTTTTCCAGGCCGGTAAACGTCACGTTGTTGCTGGTCAGTTTCGGCAGGATTACGGCAGAAGCGGAAGGGCCGAACAGGCGGATATTGCCCACCGGCAGACCGAGGAATGCGCGCACATGCAGGGCGAACTCTGATAAATCCTGAGAAATCAGCGTTACCATCCCGGTGTCGTGCGGGCGAGGTGACACTTCGCTGAAGATTACTTCATCACCACAAACAAACAGTTCAACGCCAAACAGGCCTTTACCGCCCAACGCTTTCACCACTTTCTCTGCGATGTCTTTGGCGCGCTGCAATGCAAGGTCTGTCATCTGCTGTGGCTGCCAGGATTCGCGGTAATCACCGTCTTCCTGACGGTGTCCGATTGGCGCACAGAAATGAATACCATCAACGCCGCTGATCGTCAGCAGGGTGATTTCAAAATCAAACTTCACCAGACCTTCAACGATGACACGTCCGCCGCCAGCACGGCCACCTTGCTGGGCATAATCCCATGCCGCCTGTAACTGATCGGCACTGCGGATCAGGCTCTGACCTTTACCGGAAGAGCTCATCACCGGTTTGATAATGCACGGATAGCCGATGGCGTCGATCGCCTCACGGACAGCCGCTTCATCATCGGCAAACTGATAAGTGGAAGTAGGCAGCTTCAGCGTTTCGGCAGCCAGACGACGGATGCCTTCGCGGTTCATGGTCAGGCGTGTCGCTTCAGCACAAGGCACGACGTTGTGACCCTGTTTTTCCAGCTCGACCAGCATGCTGGTGGCAATCGCTTCGATTTCCGGCACGATAAAATCAGGGTGTTCGCTTTCGATAACCTGTTTCAGTGCATCGCCATCCAGCATGTTAATGACATGGCTGCGATGGGCGACCTGCATCGCGGGTGCATCGGCGTAGCGATCAACGGCAATCACTTCCAGACCCAGTCGCTGACATTCAATCGCCACTTCTTTGCCCAGTTCGCCGGAGCCTAATAACATGACGCGGGTGGCGCCAGTGCGCAGTGCAGTACCAATGGTTAACATAGCTTCGTACCCAGATCTGTGTGAAGGAAAATAGGAATTTCGGCGCGCAGTATATCTGAAATTATTGTCGACGAAAACGATTGCGCAGTGCTGTTGATAAATTTAAGCGGGAATAAAAGCAGGATTTTTTCAGCCTGTTTTCTGCCGTTTAAGGCAGTCTGCGGGCGTCTCTGTTATCATTTACTCAAACCATGGCGTCAGGCTTCCTGCCGCTGTCCCGATTTTTGCCTCACATAAAGAGTTATCGCCCTTGAGCACGCATTCCTTTTCTGCCCTGACATTACCCGTTGAGCAACTTTCTAACCTGAATGAACTGGGTTACACCGAAATGACCCCGATTCAGGAAGCGTCGTTGCCTGCCATCCTGCTGGGTCAGGACGTCCGCGCCAAAGCCAAAACCGGCAGCGGTAAAACAGCCGCTTTCGGTATCGGTTTACTGAACAGCATTACCGTTTCACAGTTCGTCGCTCAGGCGCTGGTATTGTGTCCGACCCGCGAACTGGCCGATCAGGTCAGCAAAGAATTACGCCGTCTGGCGCGTTTTACCCAAAACATCAAAATTCTGACCCTGTGCGGTGGCCAGGCAATCGGACCACAGCTTGAATCGCTGGTCCATCCGCCGCACATTGTGGTGGGTACGCCGGGCCGTATTCAGGAGCATTTGCGTAAAGGCACGCTGAAACTGGACGAACTGAAAGTACTGGTGCTGGATGAAGCGGACCGCATGCTGGATATGGGCTTTAGCGAAGATATCGAAGATGTCGTCAGTTATACGCCGCAGGATCGCCAGACGCTGCTGTTCTCCGCGACGTATCCGGACGGCATTGAGCGCATCAGTTCTAAATTTCAGCGTCAGCCGCTGAAGGTAGAAATCGAAGGCGAAGATGACATTGCTGATATCAGGCAGATTTTCATCGAAGCCGACAAACATCAGCGCTTATCGCTGCTGGCCGCGGTGCTGTATCAGTATCAGCCGACTTCCTGTGTGGTGTTCTGTAACACCAAACGTGACTGTCAGGATGTTTGTGATGACCTGAAGGCGAAAGGCATCAGTGCGCTGGCGCTCAACGGCGACCTCGAGCAGCGTGACCGCGACCGCGTACTGGTGCGTTTCTCCAACGGCAGTTGCCGCGTACTGGTGGCGACAGATGTTGCGGCACGCGGGCTGGACATCAAACAGCTCGGCCTGGTCATTAATTACGAGCTGTCTTTCGACCCGGAAGTTCACGTTCACCGCGTGGGCCGTACCGGTCGTGCGGGCACCAGTGGCCTGGCCGTCAGTCTCGTGACACCGCAGGAAATGCCGCGTGTAACGGCGCTGGAAGATTACACCCGCCAGCGGTTTACCTGGCAGCCCGCAGCGCAGGCACTGGCCGCCGCCCCGGTGGCGCTTGATCCTGAAATGGCAACGTTATGCATCGATGGCGGCCGTAAAGCCAAAATCCGTCCCGGCGATATTCTGGGCGCGCTGACCGGTGACGCCGGGCTGACCGCAGCTGAAGTTGGTAAAATCGATATGTTCCCGGTTCATGCTTATGTGGCGATTCGTCAGAAGAGCGCTAAGAAAGCGCTGCAACGTTTGCAGGAAGGGAAAATTAAAGGCAAGAATTGCAAAGCCATTATCTTGCGTTAACCGGGTTTATTATCGCTTTGCATTGGTCGTCTTATTGTTAATGTTGTGTTATTGCCTTGTTGAGGATTATATTATCTAACGCAAGCGATGACCTTGCCTTATGTAGGGATATTGTCCGGCAAGGTCAACTGAATGAACGACAAAGACTGGGAAGACGAACGATGAAAAAGATAATCTTGGGCGTTTTGATGGCCGTTGCAGGAATGAGTGGTCTGAGCCAGGTTGCACAGGCCGATGAGCCTGAAGTGAGAACGGCAACGGTAACACCCTGTTCCACGGCCACAAAAGATGAAGTGGCAGCACTGGTTAAACGTGATTTCCTGCAAAACCGTATTCCGCGCTGGGATGCAGATAAAAAAGTGCTCGGCACTTCTACACCGGTCGCGTGGGTGGTGACTGACAGCATCAGCGGCAATAACGCCAGATGGAATATCCCGCTAAAAGTGCGCGGTGATCACACTGATAAAACCTATCAGGTGACCCTCAACTGCCAGATCGGCGAAATCAGCTACAGCACGCCGGTATAGCCTTTCTGCACTTCCGATTGCGTCCGTTATTTCTTAGCGGACGCATTATTTCCCTGCATTGACGTCTCTTGGTTTCCCTGCCTAAACCTGTCACTCTTGTCACACCGCAAAGAGGACAAAGAGATCCCGAGATGATGACACCTCCAAAGGCTGAAAAACGCCCGCAAACCCTGAGCGTACACGGCGATGACCGCGTCGATAACTATTACTGGCTGCGTGATGATGACCGCGCCGATCCTCAGGTTCTGGCGTATCTGAGCGCTGAAAACCAATATACCGAACAGGCCATGCAACCGCATCAGGCGCTGCGTGAAACCCTGTATGGCGAAATGGTTGCGCGTATTGCGCAACAGGATCATTCCGTTCCCTACGTGAAACATGGCTATCGTTATCAGACCCGCTATGAACCGGGCAACGAATACGCCCTTTATCTGCGTCAGCCCGCAGCGGAACATGAAAACTGGAGCACGCTGATTGATGGCAATGAACGTGCCAGAGACAGCGAATTTTACACGCTGGGCGGTCTGGATATCAGCCCTGATAACAAACTGATGGCCGTGGCGGAAGACTTTCTTTCGCGCCGTCAGTACGACATCCGCATCAAAAAAACTTGATGACGAAACCTGGACTGACGATCTGCTGAAAAACACCTCCGGCAGCAGCGAATGGGCGAACGATTCTCAGACACTGTATTACGTGCGCAAACACAAGAAAACGTTGCTGCCGTATCAGGTTTATCGCCACGTGGTCGGCACTGATCCTAAGACCGACACGCTGGTGTATGAAGAGAAAGACGACACGTTTTACGTCGGGCTGGATAAAACCACGTCTGAAAAATACATTCTGATCCACCTCGACAGCACCACGACTTCCGAGATCCTGCTGCTGGATGCCGATGATCCGCAGGCAAAACCGCAGGTGTTTCTCTCACGCCGTAAAGATCATGAATACGCTCTCGATCATTACCTCGGGCATTTCTACATCCGCTCCAATAAAGATGGCAAAAACTTCGGACTTTATAAGAGTGCAGATGGCGTGGAAGCAAACTGGCAGACGCTGATTGCGCCGCGTATTGAAGTGATGCTTGAAGGCTTCAGCCTGTTCCGTGACTGGCTGGTGGTGGAAGAACGTCATCAGGGGCTGACGCAATTGCGTCAGATCCACTGGAAAACTGGCGAGGAAAAATCGCTGGCGTTTGACGATCCGACCTATACCACCTGGCTGGCGTACAACCCGGAGCCGGACACCTCATTGCTGCGTTATGGTTATTCTTCCATGACCATGCCGAGCTCGCTGTTTGAACTCGATCTGGATACGCATGACCGTACGCTGCTCAAGCAGCAGGAAGTGAAAGATTTTGATGCGGCAAATTACCGCAGCGAACGTGTCTGGGTCACGGCACGTGACGGCGTGAAAGTCCCGGTGTCACTGGTGTATCGCCGCGAACTGTTTAAGCCGAATGAAAATCCGTTACTGGTTTACGGTTACGGTTCCTATGGCAGCAGTATGGATCCGGCGTTCAGTGGCAGCCGTCTGAGTTTACTAGACAGAGGATTTGTTTTCGTACTGGCGCACATCCGCGGTGGCGCTGAGTTGGGCCAGCAATGGTATGACGATGGCAAACTGTTCAACAAACTCAACACTTTCCATGACTTCATTGATGTGACCAAAGAACTGGTTGCTGAAGGCTACGGTGACGCCGGGCAGGTTTACGCCATGGGCGGCAGTGCAGGCGGTTTGCTGATGGGCGCAATTATTAATCAGGCGCCAGAATTGTATCGCGGCATTGTGGCACAGGTGCCGTTCGTTGACGTGGTGACCACCATGCTTGATGAATCCATTCCACTGACCACCGGTGAATATGACGAGTGGGGCAACCCGAACGACAAAGCGTATTATGACTATATGCTGCAATACAGCCCATATGATCAGGTTCGCGCGCAGGCCTATCCGCATATGCTGGTCACCACCGGACTGCATGATTCGCAGGTGCAATACTGGGAGCCGGCAAAATGGGTGGCAAAATTACGCGAGCTTAAAACCGATGATAACCAGTTGCTGATGCATACCGATATGGATTCCGGGCACGGCGGTAAATCCGGACGCTTCAAAGCCTACGAAGATATCGCGCTGGAATATGCCTTTGTGCTGGCGCTGGCAGCGAAGCACTAAATATCACACCTTTCCCCTAAATAATTCGGGTTGCAGCCAATGCCACTGCAGCGCGAAGTAGGACGGGGAGAATAAAAAAAACCCGCTCTCGGCGGGTTTATTCTACGAAGTCCATTGTCAGGCAGAAGCTTTCTTGGCTTTTTTCTCAGCCTTTTTTTCGGCCGGAGTTTTCAGTGGTTTTTTCTTCGCATTCTTTTTGCTATCCATTCCTTTACTCATATTTGCCTCTCTTAAAGCTGGTGGATTGGGTTGCTCTGCTATTTACTGCTTAATTCGCTCCGGTTGCAAGTGTCTTCGCAGGTTTTTCTTCACTCTTTGCACGGCCGCTTTAAGGCGGGCCGGGCGTGCCTGAAAGTGAAATTGCGCGATAAGTATGCGAACGGCATGCAAAATAACGATTTTTGCTTATAACACCTTGTGGCGGGCTAGCCGATGCGCTGTTATGAAGATGTAAGCACATCAATCAATACACTGGCCGAATAGAACAGGAAATGTCATGCCAAAATTTAAAGGGTTATATCCGCCACGGGAAGCCTATGCCTGCGGCATGCTTGATACCGGCGATGGTCACCAAATTTACTGGGAACGCAGCGGAAACCCGGCAGGCAAGCCAGCAGTATTTCTCCACGGCGGACCCGGCGGCGGCTGCTCATCGGTACACCGTCAGTTGTTTGATCCCAATGATTATGACGTCATGCTGTTTGACCAGCGTGGCTGCGGACGCTCAAAACCTCACGCCAGTCTCGAAAACAATACAACCTGGCATCTGGTCGAGGATATCGAGCGTTTGCGCAAAATGGCCGGTGTCGACAAATGGCTGGTGTTCGGCGGCTCGTGGGGTTCAACACTGGCGCTGGCGTATGCCGAGACGCATCCTGAACATGTCAGCGAGATGGTGCTGCGCGGAATCTTCACGCTGCGTAAGCAGGAACTGTCCTGGTATTATCAGGACGGCGCGTCCCGCTTCTTCCCGGAAAAGTGGCAACGTATTTTGTCGATTCTGTCGGATGAAGAGCGTAAAGACGTGATTGCTTCTTACCGGGCCCGTCTGACATCCTGCGATCGCGCTGTGCAGCTTGAGGCTGCTAAAATCTGGAGCCTGTGGGAAGGGGAGACCGTGACACTGTTGCCTGCGGAAGGTTCGGCATCCTTTGGTGAGGACAATTTTGCGCTGGCGTTTGCCCGTATAGAAAACCACTATTTTACACATCTGGGTTTTCTGGAAAGTGACGACCAGTTGTTGAAAAATGTCACACGTATTCGCCACATTCCGGCCGTCATTGTGCATGGCCGTTATGATATGGCCTGCCAGGTGCAAAATGCCTGGGATCTGGCGCAGGCATGGCCGGAAGCGGAGTTGCACATCATTGAAGGGGCAGGGCATTCGTTCGACGAGCCTGGCATTCTCGATCAACTGATCCGCACCAACCAGCGTTTCGCCGCCCGGCGCTAATGTTGCCTGCTACTCCCGTTTACTTTTGCTTCGGCTCATAAGGTAAGCGGGAGAACTTATGTGATTCCCCGCGATAGAACATCACCCGCTCACGAAAATAGGTGCGCAGATGCGCAGGCTGCTCGCGTTCCGCCATCTCAGCGACAACCGGCATGTTGTAGCGTTCTTTAAAGGCCACCGCTGAGGCCGCAAGATCGACATTGATACGATCCATTTCTTCTTTGCTGATTTCAGCCAGATTGATGCTCATAACTGCTTCCCGATGATCCGTTTTACCACATTGTACCCGAGGCAGGCGCCAGCGTGAATGTTGCGATTTGGCTTTTATGTTCCTGTGCCCGGCAAAGAATGCGGATAATTATCAGGAGTAAATAAGAACCATTCACAAATCAGAAGTGATAATTATATTCAACAAGGCGACGTTAATTAATATCGTAAATAAGAATGATTCCTTTTAATAGGGAATTACATGTTAATGATTATCATTGTTGAATATTTATTTCTTTATAAAATGATTTAAAATCAATTGTTTAAAATTAATTGTTATTGCTGTGCATATTAATGTGAATAAGGTGTATTTATTTTGTGTTGATGCGGGCATAATGCAGATAAATAAATCAGCCCACCTGACTTAATTCAATTTATGGAGCCGTATCGTGCTTAAAAAAGAAATGATTGATCAGCTTAATGAACAGCTGAACCTCGAGTTTTATTCTGCCAATTTATATTTGCAGATGAGTGCATGGTGCAGCGACAAAGGCTACGAAGGTGCCGCCGCTTTCCTTAAACAGCATTCAATGGAAGAAATGGACCATATGCATCGCCTGTTCAAATACGTCAGCGATACGGGTGCTCTGCCTTTGCTGGGCGCAATTGCCGCTCCGCCGGTGGCTTTTGAATCCCTGACTGATCTGTTCAAACAGACTTACGAGCATGAACAGCTGATCACCCAGAAAATCAACGAACTGGCTGATCTGTCTATGACGCTGAAAGATTACTCTTCTTTCAACTTCCTGCAGTGGTACGTTTCTGAACAGCATGAAGAAGAGACGTTGTTCAAATCAGTCCTTGATAAACTGGCGCTGGTCAGCAACACCGGTAACGGCCTGTTCTTCGTGGATAAAGATCTCAAAAATATGGTGACGCAAACTCCGGCAGGCTAATTTCCCGCCAGAGGTGTTCACAAAAACGCAGAGTGCTTCCGCCTCTGCGTTTTTTTATGCCTTTTTGGCAAACGTTTTGTGGCGGTTTGCGCTAAAGTGACGGCGTTATAAATTCATCGTTAAGCAAGCCAAGGAATTATCGTGTTCAAAAAAACCACTTCTCTTTGCCGTGCCTTGGCAGTCTCAGCCGTTCTGCTGAGCGGATTTATCTCACAGCAGGCTTCTGCTCACGCCCATCTGAAAACAGAAACCCCGGCGGCGGATTCGGTGTTAACCGTCAGCCCGACTGAACTGTCTCTCGGCTTCAGTGAAGGGATCGAGCCTGATTTCAGTAAAATTACCCTGACGGATGCCAGCCAGAAAACAGTGAAAACCGGCAAAATGACGCTGGCAGCGAATGACAACACTCAGGCCGTTCTGCCACTTTCCGATGCGTTGAGCGCGGGGAAATACATTGTTTCGTGGAACGTTGTCTCCGTTGATGGTCACAAAACGCACGGTCAGTACAGTTTCACCGTTAAATAAGCGATGAGTCTGACTGCACTGTTTGTTCTGTGCCGCTTCATGCATTTTGCTTCGCTGATGCAAATCTTCGGTCTGAGCGTTTTCTGCTCGTTGCTGACGCCTGCAGGTTTCTCGGCCGTGTTGTTGCGCAAAAACCAGACCCTGATGATCTGCTCCGCCCTGGTTGCGGCGGTCACTTCGGTCGGTATGCTGGCGATTCAGGCTGCGCTGATGGGCAACGGCTGGAGTGATGCGCTGAATCTGAATGTCTGGCTGCTGGTTTTAACCACTGCATTTGGTGAAGTCTGGCGCTGGCATTTATTACTGACGGCCGCGCTGTTGCTGGTGCTTTTGATGGACTGGCTGCCCGCGCGGAATATGCTGGTCTTCCTGTGCTCATGCGGTTTACTGATGAGTCAGGCGTTGGTCGGCCATGCTGCGATGCATGAAGGTCTGCCCGGGCTGGTACAGCGGACAAATCATGTGGTGCACCTGCTCAGCGCGGCCTACTGGTTCGGGTGTTTGCTGCCGTTGCTGATCTGTATGGGGTATACCCGACAGCCTTCGGCAAGACCTTATGCTATTGCCACACTTATCCGTTTTTCGCTCTGGGGACATGCCGCCGTCGCGCTGGTGATCCTCACCGGTATCATCAACACGACCATTATTTTACAGCGCTGGCCAACGGATATGACGTCGCTTTACCAGTGTCTGCTGGTGGTCAAAGTGATCATGGTAGGAATGATGGTGGCTGTCGCTGTGTTTAACCGCTACCGGCTGGTGCCCTTAATGGGTAAAGAGCCAGACAGGGCACAACACTATTTTATCATGATGACCTGGCTCGAATGGGGGCTGGCGCTGGGTGTGTTACTGCTGGTGAGTGTGTTTGCCACACTGGCACCGCGCTGAACGGGTTATCTGAATAAGTACCAGGAAATTTAATATCACCGAGGAAAAATTATGAGGAAAACACTGCTAGCTTGTGTGCTGCTGACCTTATCTGCCAGCAGCTTTGCGGCACCCCAGTTGGAAACGATCAGCCGTCTGCAATACGGCAAAGCCTGGGCCTTTACCCGTGAAGAAGTCATGCTGCAATGCCGCCCCGGTAATGCGCTGTATGTGATTAACGACAGCACGCTGGCGCAATATCCTCTCAATGACGTGGCGAAAGAGCAGGTAAAAAACCATCAGGTTCAGGCTGTGCCACTGGAGAAAGTCTGGCTGGACGACCCGCAGAACCCAGGGCAAAAAATGAGTCTGGCCCCTTTTATTGCCAAAGCTCAGTCGCTTTGCTGAACCGCCGTGCCGACGATAACTGACTGATGTAAATCCCATGTTTTGCGTATGTTGTCACACAATGAAAATAATACATCATTGTTATTATCACTATGTTTCAAACTGGGTGGAAAATAGTCATCTGTCGTCTACTCTTTAAGTTGTACGGCTTAACCGCCTGCATTAATGCCAACTTTTAGCGCACGGCTCTCTCCCAAGAGCCATTTCCCTAGACCGAATATAGGAATCGTATTCGGTCTTTTTTTTGAACATTTCTTAAATCAATAACTTACCGTTAAAACAATCACTTAAACCACTTCCTGTTACCTTCAATGCTGCTCATTTGGACTTTCTGCCGCCACTTTGTCGCCATCCATTTGAGCCAGCGGATTCAGGTGAATAGCGTCTTCCAGGTGATCGGGAGCGAAGTGCGCGTAGCGCATCGTGATGCGGATATCTGAGTGTCAGAGGATGCGTTGCAGCACGATGATATTGCCCATGCTGTTCGCTGGCGGCCATGAGTCGCAGGATTTGTTCCTGGGTCAGCCATGCCATTTCACGTTCCGGTTGATCAAACTCGCGGATATTTTCGGGAGGGGTTGATTGAGTCAGTCGTATACATGCAAGGGTGCAACCGATGGGTTTGTCTAAGCAAATATCTTTTGGAAAGGTTGCGGCGCAAACGGTGAAATTTTTATGCCAGGTTGTTAAGATTAGTCTTAACAGTTTGCTTTCACTATAAGGACTTAATGATGAAGTTTGTTCTGGGATTTGCTGCTTTAGTGCTTCCGTTTGCCGTGAGTGCTGCATTTGTCAACCCTATGGAATTCGATGGTTCCGAAGCGCAAAAACAAGAAGTAATTGAATACATCAAGGCGAGGGTGAAGGCTGATTACTGTGATGGTGCCGTTAATATGTGCCAGCCAACAACGCTTCGTATGATGGAAAAGCAAAATCTGACCGCTTTTAAAAATCTGACCAAAGCCAAAAATAAAGAAATATTAGATAAGGTTATCGGGGATTATTGTGAAGGTGCGGTTAATATGTGCACTTACGCGACTCTGGATATGATGTACAAACAAAATCTGAAAGCCAGCGGTGAGCAACTTAGCTGGTGATCCTGAATGTTAAAAAACCCGCCATTGGCGGGTTTCTTGTTTTAATGCATCTGCAAAGATTGTTGCTGATATTTATCCGGATGAAACTGAACAGCATGAACGGTGCCAGGTTCAACAATGATGTCCGCAATGGACTCATGCGTTTTGAACGTACAACTGCAATTAATGTTCTGACACTGGTGATAGCGTTCTTTGGTATTGATGCTCAGATAACGGCTTGAACGGGCGTGTGCTCGTGCTGACATTTCGTGCAGTGCATCATAATAATCACGATGTAATCATTTTTAATCAGATTTGATCATTGTGTTTTATGATGAAAAACAGACATGTGAAATTACAGTGATTTACATTGCAACGTAATAATAACAATCCTATAAATAATAACTCTGCTTATTGAATTGGATGTTTTATGACTGTTCTGATTAAAAAATTACTTCCTTCAGAGTGGGAAAGCGCATTCCCGATCATTGCTCAGCTAAGAAATATCACCAAAGACGAATTTTTAAAAAGCGTAAGAGTTCAGACTCTGAATGGGTATGAGCTTGTTGCTGCTGTTCTCGAAGAAAGAATTATCGGTGTGATGGGCATAAGGCCTGTACACACGCTGGCACGGGGTTCTCACCTGCATATTGATGATCTGGTCGTTGATGAACATGAGCGCCATTCGGGAACGGGTAGGTTACTTCTTGATTTCGCTGTCAGTGAGGCTAAAAGCAGGGAGATGAATTTTGTTTTTCTTGATGCAAGGAAAGAAGCAATTCCCTTCTATGAAAGAAATGATTTCATTTTCCACACTTCACCTTCAATGAAAAAAATCCTTTAATTTGCCCTATCCGCAGGCATGTTCAATCCCTGGTCTTACAATGGAATTGAACATACCTGATTGCTCTAACACTCCAGATTCTACGTCGTCACAAATCCACTGCCGCCCAGACTGTGCGTTACCTTGCTGATTATCCACGGCTGCGCGTCGATCACTGACTTAAAGCCCGACACTGTCACCGGCGTCTCAGGAAATAAATCAGCCCG
>NZ_JYDF01000104.1:0-14096 GCF_003263525.1 Rahnella sp. NRRL B-41462
ATGGTAAAAGCTTTCGCTTCCTGAGTTGCCATTAATACCCCACCCCAACCCTCCCCTTCGCAGGGGAGGGAGTTACGGGTTAGCGACCGCCTTTAGTCAGCTCACGCTTCATATCAATAATCTGCTGATATTCAGCCAGGGACGTTTCGCCGATATGCTGTTTGCCGCCCACCGCTTTTACGAAACAAGCGTGGTCATCTTTATCCAGTTTCTTAATGGCAGAAACCAGCTTAGCTTTAAATGCCGGTGGCAAATCGCTGCGCACTAAAATCGGACCATTAGGAATTAATGGCGATTCCCAGATAATGCGGATTTTCTTCATCAGATCCGGATGGTCCATGCGGATCATGCGGTTGAATGCACCGGAGGTATAACCGGTTTCGCGGTCGCCGATCATTGAAGTCCAGGTGACTGCGCCTTCGAACTGGCCGTTCAGCACGCCAAGAATATCCTGCTCATGGCCGCCGGAGAAGGTTACGCTGGAGAAGAAGTTGTTGTATTTGTTATCCGTCGTGCCGCCAAATTCTTTCTTGAATGTCTGGTTTGGGATCAGGTAACCCGAAGTAGAATCCGGGTCAGCGAAACCGAATGATTTGCCTTTCAGGTCAGATAATTTCTGGTACGGGCTGTCGGCTTTCACGACAACCACGGAGTGATAACCCCGGGATTTATCCGTATCGTCAATGACAATGCCGACCAGATCCACCGCTTTCGGATTATTAATATAAACCGAAGCAAAAGATGACGGGGACATGCTTAATACCATATCCACTTTCTTACCTAATAACCCCTGAATAACACCTGAATAATCGGATGAATTACGCAGTTTGGTATCCACATTTAATTCTTTATCGAAGAAATCTTTTACACACTGATTATCGCCGATTTGCTGGGTGGCATTCTGGCCACCCAGAATACCTAAGTTTAATTCTTTAGGAGCATCTTCTGCCATGCTGTGCATTGCAGTAAAAGAACCTGCTACGAAGACTGCCAGACGTAATAACTTCTTCATGTAATGATGACCTTGTGTAGATTGAGAGAAAGTAGAAATAAGCACTGCAAAATAAATAACGTTATTGTTTAACTGTTTATCGCTTCGTGTTCTTCACCGTATAACTGATGCAAAATGCCTTCAGTTAACTGGTCCGGATGGCCGTCGAAAATAATCTGCCCTTTCGCGATGCCGATAACGCGGGTGCAATAATCTTTCACCAACTCGACAGAGTGCAGGTTGACCATCACGGCGATATTCTCTTCGCTGACTTTTTTCAGCGCATTCATGATGCGCAGGGTATTTTTCGGATCCAGTGACGCCACCGGTTCATCGGCCAGCAGAATTTTCGGGTTCTGCATCAGCGCGCGACAAATCGCCACACGCTGCATCTGGCCGCCGGAAAGGTTTTCGGCACGCTGCAATGCATGCGGCAGCATGTGCAACCATTCAAGCAAAGAGATGGCGCGGGCGCGGTCTTCGTCATCGAACTGGTTAAAGAATGATTTGAACGTTGAGGTGTGGCTGAGACGCCCCAGTAACACATTTGTCAGGACATCCAGACGAGGCACCAGGCAGAAATCCTGAAAAATCATTCCACAGCCTGAACGCCAGCGACGCAATGCTTTGCCGGTAAGCCCGGCCAGCTCCTGCTGTTCACCATTTTCGTAATGACATACCACACTGCCATCCGTGAGCGGGATCGTACCGTTGAGCACATGCAGCAGGGTGGATTTACCCGCGCCAGAACGGCCAATTACCGCCACGAACTCACCGGCGTGGAGATCAAAATTGATGTCATTCAGGACACGCTGACCCGATTTATAGGATTTCACCAGGCCTTTGACGTCCAGAACTTTGTTCAGATGCTGTGGCCCGGTCTGAGGATATTCAGCCTGTGCCAGCTTAAGTTGAGCTTGCGCCATGATGCTGTCTCTCGGTTGCTTTCGTTATCTGGCGTTCATTAAGCGCGAGTTTTATGACACATCAATGACGATTTAATGGACAGCGCATGACAAAAATGCAACAGATTAAGTGAAATTACCTAACCCATATCCCGAATGACGTTTAACTTAACAAGTATCATTTAAGTCTATGATTAGATGGCATCCCATCAAAAAAGGAAGATGAAATGGATAATCAGTCACTCATCGCCACGCTGAAAGAGATTGCCGGCAGCCGCCACGTTTTAACCGGCGACAGCAACACCGAACGCTACCGCAAAGGGTTTCGCTCCGGTGGCGGCAAAGCGCTGGCGGTCGTATTTCCACAAACGCTGCTGCAACAGTGGCAACTGCTCAAAACCTGCATCGCCGCCGACAAGATTGTCATTATGCAGGCCGCCAATACCGGGCTGACCGAAGGTTCGACGCCCAGCGGCGACGACTATGACCGCGACATTGTTATTTTCAGCACCCTGAAACTGGACACGATCCAGTTACTCGACGGCGGTCATCAGGTGATCGGTTTTCCCGGCAGCACCCTGTATAAGCTGGAAAAAATCCTCAAGCCCTACAACCGCGAACCGCATTCAGTGATTGGCTCGTCCTGCATCGGCGCATCGGTGGTCGGCGGGATCTGTAATAATTCTGGCGGATCGCTGGTGAAACGCGGCCCGGCGTATACCGAAATGGCGCTCTATGCACAAATCGATGCACAAGGCGAATTGCGGCTGATTAACCATCTGGGCATTAATCTTGGTGAAACGCCGGAAGAAATCCTGACACGTCTGGAAAAAGGCGATTATCTGGAAACCGATATCCAGCATGATCAGCGTCTGGCGTCGGATCACGATTATGCCTCACGTGTCCGCGAAGTGGATGCTGATACGCCGTCGCGTTTCAACGCGGATGAGCGACGTTTATTTGAAGCTTCAGGTTGTGCGGGCAAGCTGGCGGTTTTCGCCGTGCGGCTCGATACGTTTCCGGCAGAAACGCAGCAGCAGGTTTTCTACATCGGCACCAATGACACGGCGGTGCTGACAGAATTACGCCGCCAGATCCTGCGTGACTTCGCTAACCTTCCGGTGGCAGGGGAATACATGCACCGGGATATTTTCGATATCACCGAAGTCTATGGCAAAGACACTTTCCTGATGATCGACAAACTTGGCACCGACAAAATGCCGGACATGTTTACTGCCAAAGGAAAGTTCGATGCACACGCCAGTAAGGTCCCTTTCCTGCCCAAACATTTCAGCGACCGCGTGATGCAGTGTCTGAGCAAAGCCCTGCCGAATCATCTGCCACCGCGTATGAAGCAGTATCGTGACCGGTTTGAACATCACTTACTGCTGAAAATGTCCGGCCCCGGTATTGACGAAGCCCGAACCTTTTTGACACGTTTCTTTAGTGAGGGTCAGGGTGATTTCTTTATCTGTTCCGCCGACGAAGGCAAGAAAGCCTTCCTGCATCGCTTTGCCGCCGCCGGTGCCGCCGTGCGGTATCACGCGGTACATGAAAACGAAGTGGAAGATATTCTGGCGCTGGATATCGCACTGCGCCGCAATGACCGCGACTGGTTCGAGACATTGCCGGAAGATATCGACAATCAACTGGTGGCAAAACTGTATTACGGCCATTTCATGTGCCACGTTTTCCATCAGGATTACATCGTCAAAAAAGGCGCAAACAGCAAGGCGCTGAAACACAGGATGTTAGAACTGCTCGACGCCAAAGGCGCGGAATATCCCGCCGAACATAACGTCGGCCATTTGTATCTGGCAAAACCACATTTGAAAGAATTCTACCGGCAGGCAGACCCGACCAACACCTTCAATCCGGGTATCGGGAAAACCAGTAAGATGAAGAACTGGCAGGAATAATGTCCTTCAAAAGAGGAATGGCGTAGTCGGCGCAGGCAGTTTGTTCCCAGACAGCGCGGAGGACCCGGAGCGTACATAAAGTACGTGAGGAGTCCGAGCACTGCCCGGGGGCAAAATGGCAAGTAAGATAGCCATTAAGTTAAAATAACTGTGTTCCGTAACCCCACATAATTACCGTCAGAGCCAGAAGCAGCTCTAATACCAGAACGCCCATTGCCAGTGTTGAACTGGAGAACAGGAACCCTTCGCGACGGTCGATATTGAGGAAGTTAGGAATGCCGAGATACAACAGGTATCCGCTGTAACACAGGCCGATCAGCCCGACAAACAGGCATAACCAGACCATCGGATACAGGGCTACGACCCCGCTGAGGAACATGGGTGTGGCCACGTAGCCGGCAAAGACGATACAGTTGTTGAGTGTCGGGCGGCTGTCATAACGACGCGCCATCCCGTAGATAATCCGCCCCATCAGTGCGACAGCAGCGAGCATCAGAACATAGAAAATGACGGCGATATAAGACGCGGTAAACATGGAAACCATCAGCTTCTCGCCATCACCGAAGTTCCAGCCAAGTTGTGTTGTTCCGATGAAAGAACAGACAACCGGGATGAGCGCCATTAAAAGAACATGGTGGGAATACACATGTGAAACGGTTTCCCGCTCACGCTGGATTTGTTGCAATTCGGGACCCGGATTGGATATCAGTCCCCAGACATGATTAGCCATGAAACACCCCCTTGTACGCCGAAAGCCGCCAGCAGCGCGCAGTGATAAACCTTCGGGATTGCCCGTCAGACAAGGGCATAAAGAAGGTGGCGACCTGTCTATATTATAGTCGCTCTTGCCAGCTTTGCTGATACGGCCAATTCAGCGTAATGGGAGATCAACCGTATCAGGTCGCCGTTAGTGAATATAGCGTGCAGCCGTAAACGTCACGCCAACCAGTACCAGCATCATGCTGACAATCCATCGGGTCTGTTTAATCATGAGATCGTAAAACATTGCCTGCATTGCACTCAGTGAAGCTTCAATCTTCACAAAGCGTTCATCTACTTTTTCAAAGCGCCGGTCGATCTTCTCAAATCGTTGTTCTATTTTGTCAAAGCGCTCATCTACACGATCGAACTGTTTATCGACCTGTTGAAACTGTTTATCTACCTGTTCAAACTGTTTATCTATCCTCACCAGATGATCGTCAATTCTCAGCAGGTGCCCGTCGATGCGCGCGATGCTCTGTTCGGTTTTCCCGACACGACCCCCGATATCTGTCACCGCTTCAGTGAGCGTGACCATCTGGTGCTCCAGTTTGCCGACACGGAGATTCGTCTCCGTGATCACTACCGTTAGCTGACTGACCTGCTGTTCCACCTTCCCTACCCGCAGATTCAGCCCGGCAATTTCCTCACCATTTTTGATTCCCTGCTTTTCAATATTGTTGATCTGGTTTTGCATGAGCTTTTCCATGAGCGATTTTCCTTTGTAATCTTCCGGCCAGGCAGGCGCGCCTGGAAAATAGAGCATCCTGTTGATCGGCGATAGATCCCGTCTGCTGAGCTGAAACATAGTTGTTGTCCCTCACATGAGCTTTCCCTGTTTAGAAATCCTTAATCTGGCCACAGTTTGCACTGGATAAATAACCACCTCAAATCAATTTCCTTCTCGATAAATACGCGATTGCTTATGTATCTATATATGGTTGAGTTGCATTACCTTAATGAATAAATACCAATGAAAATAAAATGTTACGGGGATCGTTAACAGGTCAAACTTAAGGAATTACGGACGCCCGCGGGTTATGGAAATCATAGCGTGCACCGGGGAAACCGGGCATTTTCCAGCCCGCATTAACTCATCAGTTTTTACAGGTAAAAAAGTCTGCGGTACGGTTAAAAAATCATTAACGTAGAGGCAGACACTTATCAGGAGAATTACATGCGCATTACCTGCTTACATACGGCCGACAGCAATATTGCGGTTTTCGAAAATACAGCTCACGAACTTGGGCTGGATCAGCATAAGTTTGTGCATGTTTCGCGGCCCGATTTACTGGCTGCAGCCGAAAAGGCGGGCGGGCTGACTGCAGAAATTCGTCAGCAAACAGCGGATGTGCTGCTGGCATTGAGTGAAAATGCCGATCGCGTTTTACTGACCTGTTCGACGCTGGGTTCTGCCGCGACGCTGGCCAGTGAAAGTGCTGCGGTGCCGGTGTTGCGTGTCGATCAGACGCTGGCGGAACAGGCCATGAAAACAGCGGGCAGTGTGGTCGCACTCTGTGCGGTCGAAACGACCCTGGAGCCGACGCGACAGTTGTTCGCGCAGGTGGAAAAACATCCGCAGGCGCAGTTTGAAATCCATCTGGTGGCAGGCGCATGGGAAAAGTTTAAGCAGGGGGATCTGGCCGGATATTTACAGGCTATCGCAGCGGCGGCTGATGTGGAATACAGGCGAGGCGCGGCCTGCGTGGTGCTGGCTCAGGCTTCGATGACCGGTGCGGCACAACTGACCCAAATGGGCAAACCGCTTACCAGCCCGGAATGTGGTCTGCGCGCGGCACTGGCCTGAAATTAGCAAGCACACAGCAAAAATGCAGGCAGAAGCTATACTGATAAGGAATATCATTGGCTTAGCCGGATGGCCGATGACGACTGAAGGTTATGTTAAGGAGAAAACATGAAAATTATCCTGTGGATCATCGCCATCATCTTTATCGTCGGCTTACTGACCCTGACAGGGGTGTTTAAACTGATTTTCTGACCACGTTGTCTGTCCCTGCAAAACAAAAAGTCCGGCATCTGGCCGGACTTTTTCATTTCAATCATCTGCTCAATCATCCGCCTCTTCGACGGAAGGCTGCGTTTTCTGCTGCTCTTTCTGCTTACGGTAGTTTTTGGCAATCTGTGGAACAGGCACTGCTTTGCCGGTTTCCATCCAGGTGCGCAGGCGGTTGGCATCGGCAAAGGCCGTAAATTTCCCGAAGGCATCCATCACGACCAGCGTAACGGGCTTGCCGTTAATGGTGGTACGCATCGCCAGGCAATGGCCGGCTTCATCGGTGTAACCGGTTTTGGTCAGCTGGATATTCCACGACGGATTCATGATCAGATGGTTGGTATTACGGAACGGCAATGCATACGCCGGATGGCTGAAGACAGCCGTTTTTTCAGCAGTCGTACTTAGCTGACCGATCAGCGGATAGCGCTGTGAAGCCAGCAGCAGCCGTGTTAAATCACGCGCGGTGGAGACGTTGCGCGGCGACAAACCGGTCGGTTCAGCATAATGCGTATGGGTCATGCCCAGCGATTTCGCCTTCGCATTCATAGCATTGATAAATGCAGAATAACCGCCCGGATAATGTGCCGCGAGACTGGCCGCAGCCCGGTTTTCTGAGGACATCAGCGCCAGTTGGATCATCTGACGACGGGTAATTTCACTGTTCAGTTTCACGCGGGAGAACACGCCACGCATTTCAGGTGTATTACTGATATCGATATTGATCACTTCGTCGAGTGGCAGATTCGCATCAAGCGTCACCATCGCGGTCATCAGTTTGGTCAGGGAGGCAATCGGCCTCACCTCATCCGGATTTCGGGAATAAATCACTTCGTGGCTTTTCAGATCCACCACCATGGCACTGCCGGAAGCAATTTGAACGATCGGGGCGACGGCCGGCTCATGCTTTGCAGCGGTGGCGGCAGGGGCAGACAACATGCCTGTATTTAAGGCTAATAAGCTCAGAACCAAAAGACGGATTTTCACATGCATTGCTCTGTATTTAGAAAGTTGTCATTAAGATATGTCGTAACAGCGGGCGGAATTATAAGTGAGGCGAAAAGTCTTAGCACCCGCAATTTTCAATTCTATTTGTCACAAAGTCTGTCACCACCACCCACAGACCGTGGAACGACGAGTAAGTGAACACTTGCGTAAGAATGCACTGAAAAAATAAAGGGACGCTCAGAAAGCGTCCCTTCGAAATACACAGGTGAATATTATTGATTGTCGATCAGATAACCAATCTCCTTCGACGTCTTCAGCACGCGCACTTCAGTAAATAACTCTGTCGCCTCTTCGTACTCTTTACGCAAATAACTCAGCCACTGTTTAATGCGCGCAACGTGATACAAACCGGTATCGCCCTGCTTTTCCAGACGGGTGTATTTCTGCAACAACGTTATTACCTCCGGCCACGGCATACGCGGTTCGTTGTACTTCACCACACGGCTGAGATTCGGAATATTCAGCGCACCGCGCCCGAGCATCACGGCATCACAACCGGTGGTGTGCAGACACGCCTGGCCGCTTTCGTAATCCCAGATTTCACCATTGGCGATCACCGGAATACTCAGGCGTTGACGGATTTCGCCAATCGCAGCCCAGTTAATACGTTCCGGCTTGTAGCCGTCTTCTTTGGTACGCCCGTGCACCGTCAGTTCCGTTGCACCCGCCTGCTGCACGGCATCTGCAATTTCAAAACTGTGTTCCAGCGAATCCCAGCCGAGACGCACTTTGACAGTCACCGGTAAGTGAGCGGGCACCGCTTCACGCATGGCTTTGGCGCCCTGATAAATCAGCTCAGGATCTTTGAGTAACGTTGCGCCACCGCCACTGCCGTTAACCAGTTTGGACGGGCAACCGCAGTTGAGATCGACACCGTAAGAGCCCAGTTCCACCGCACGGGCGGCGTTTTCGGCCAGCCATTGCGGATACTGACCGAGTAGCTGAACGCGCACTAACGTGCCCGAAGGCGTGCGGCTGGCATGATGTAATTCAGGACACAAGCGATAGAAGGATTTGGCGGGAAGCAGCTGATCCACCACGCGCAAAAACTCGGTGATGCACAAATCGTAGTCGTTTACTTCTGTGAGAAGTTCACGAACCAGAGGATCAAGCACACCTTCCATCGGAGCCAGTAATACGCGCATCGCAGTTCAACCCTTAAAAATGACGCGCAAGATTACCGCAAGGCCCGCCGCCGGGCAATTACCCCTGAGACAAATCGCCGCTTAATGAGGTTTTCGCCCTGCCCTGCAAGCGTCTGACTCTGACGGAGCGCCAGGCAATCCACACCGCCAGAAGCGCAGGCACAGCAAACAGCAGGAACATCCAGAATGCCGCGCTGGCTGCACCGCTATCCCCCTTATCAACGCCTGCAAAGTTAGCCACCGTTCCGGCTAACGCCGCGCCAAGCGCCGCCGCAAAAGATTGCACCACGGTTATCGACGCACCGGCTTTTTCGCGATCCTCTTCCGGTGCCTGTTGCAGAACGCGGGTCAGCAAATGCGGCCAGCCGAGGCCAATCCCAAAACCGGCCAGCGTCAGCCCGAGCACTACGCCACTGATATTCAGCCACGGCAGGCCGAAAGCGACCGGTACGGTGAACAACAGTAAAAGCAAACCGGCAGCCAGGATCAGTGGCCCGCAGATAATCGCGCCATCCGCGCGACGGCCTGTCCAGCCGGAACTGGCCACTTCACTTAATGTCCAGCCCGCGGCCGCCGCGGCAGTGATGTATCCGGCAGCCAGCGGGGTCTGACCGTGTAAATGTTGCAGCAGATACGGCACAAACAGTTCGCAACCGAGGCCGATAATCAACAACGTCATCACCAGATACAGGCCATAGAGCGGTGAGGAACGGCGTAAAGCGTTGCGCGGCAGCAGTCTGACATCCGCCGTAAATTCGCGGTGGCGCAAGATTAAAATCATCACCACCGCGACCACGAAACCGAGCAAGTTAATCAGCCCTGATGAAGACAGGCTGCCCGCCGATACCACTAACACTGCGCCGGTCAGCAAGGCCAGTTGCATCAGCGGCAGCGGTTCGTCCGGCTGCCGGTCGTGCCGGGATTTTGGCAAAATCCGCCAGACCCACACCCCGAACAGCGACGTCACCGGCAACAGCAAACCAAACGCCCAGCGCCATGCATGCAGTTCGGCGAAGATACCCCCTACCGCCGGGCCGACCAGCGTCGCAATGCCCCACATCGCCGAAATCAGCGCCATGGCGCGCGGCCAGAGAGATTCTTTAAACAGGAGGTTGATCATCGCGTAGGAGAGCGCGAACAGGAATCCGCCCCCCCACGTCCCTGCAGCGCCCGTCCCGAGCAGCAGCACCGGCATATTCGGCGCGGCGGTACAAATGGCGGCACCGGCAATAAAAATAGCGGTCGCCATCAGATAGCTGCCACGCGGCCCGGCGGTGCGCATCAACCGTGCAGAAAGTGCTGAGCCGAGAATGGAACACACAACGTACAGCGTAGTGTTCCAGGCATACCACGCCAGCCCGCCGATATCCTGCACAACGGAGGGTAAAATCGTGATGACGATGTAGCTGTTAGTCGCATAAAGCGCGACGCCTGCGCTCAGGGTAATGGCACTGCCGCGGTTTTCGGCGCTGAATAAATCCGCCCATCCGTTCTGACTTCCCGACATTTTCTCTGCATCCCTTTGGTTTGTACTTTCCACGCATTGAAGCGTGCTGTGGTTATGATATGATTAAAACAAGAAATAACTTGGAATATTTTTTACGTAATCTAGAACCCGTCGAGGCAATATGTCAAGCAATGACCTGGAAAATAAAAATGACGTACGGCAAAGCGTCGCAGAGCGCTTACTGATGCTGCTGAAAACCCACGGGCAACTTCAGGCCAGCGATGGCGGCCATCTGCTGGGTACCACAGGTGAAGCCGCGCGCCAGCAGTTTGTGAAGCTGGCGAAGGAAGGACTGGTGGACGCCAAATCTGTCTCACAGGGTGTCGGACGCCCGGCGCAGTTCTGGCAACTGACCGCCGCCGGTCATGCGCGATTTCCCGATGCCCACGCTGACCTCACCGTACAACTTTTGCAACTGATCCGCACCTCTCTGGGGGATTCGGCGCTGGATCAGCTCATCACCTCGCGGGAAAAAATCACGCAGGAACACTAACCGCCAGGCGATGCTCGGGGCGGTGTCGATGGAAGACAAATTGCAAAGGCTGACGGATATCCGTACCCGTGAAGGCTATATGGCGGACTGGAAAATGCAGGAGGATGGCAGTTATCTGTTTGTCGAAAATCACTGCCCGATTTGCGCTGCCGCAGCCACCTGTCAGGGATTTTGCCGTGCGGAACGCGATGTATTCAGCGATGTGCTGAACGCCAGTGTCGAACGCACCGAACATATTTTGCAGGGTGCACGCCGTTGTGCGTACGTGATTCGTTAGATTACCCGCGAAAAAAAACCGCCTTCAGTGAAGGCGGTTTGATTGAATTACAGGGGATCCGGAAACTTATTTGTTGCCGCTGCCTGCATTGCCGGTGCGACGCTGGCCTGCATGGGCAGGACGCGAACGTGCCGGACGGTTCTCAGCTGAACCACGGTTTTCTGAACCCCGGTTTTCAGACGTACCGCTGCGCTGACCGTTACCGCCCTGACGCGGAGCGCCTGAACGTGGAGCACCCGTACGCGGTGCGCCAGGACGCTGGCCCTGACGTGGCGCGCCACGACCACCACCACCGCCGCTGCCCTGACGACCATTGATGATCGGCTCAGCTTTGATGCTCGGATCGGGCTCGTAACCTTCCAGTGCGATGCGAGGAATTTCACGTTTCAGCAGACGCTCGATATCACGCAGCAGTTTGTGTTCGTCCACACACACCAGAGAAATCGCTTCACCGGTGGCTTCCGCACGACCGGTACGGCCGATACGGTGAACGTAATCTTCCGGTACGTTTGGCAGCTCATAGTTGACCACGTGCGGCAACATATCGATATCCAGGCCACGCGCAGCGATGTCTGTTGCCACCAGAACACGGACAGAACCGGCTTTAAAATCAGCCAGTGCACGGGTACGTGCGCCCTGACTTTTGTTGCCGTGAATAGCAGCAGCCGTGATGCCATCTTTATTGAGTTGTTCGGCTAAATGGTTTGCACCATGTTTTGTCCGGTTGAACACCAGCACCTGTTTCCAGTCGCCTTCACCGATCATCTGCGACAGCAATTCTCTTTTGCGTTTCTTATCAACAAAATGAACGCTTTGTTCAATTTGCGCAGAAGCGGTGTTACGACGCGCGACTTCGACAGAGGCCGGGTTGGTCAGCAACTTGCTCGCCAGACCTTTAATCTCATCAGAGAACGTCGCGGAGAACAGCAGGTTCTGACGCTTGGCAGGCAGTTTTGCCAGCAGGCGACGGATATCGTGAATGAAGCCCATGTCCAGCATGCGGTCGGCTTCATCCAGCACCAGAATTTCAACCTGAGATAAATCAACAGCACGCTGATGTTCCAGATCCAGCAAACGACCCGGCGTTGCGATCAGCACATCCACACCACCGCGCAGTTTCATCATCTGCGGGTTGATGCTCACACCACCAAATACCACCAGAGAACGCAGGGTGAGGTATTTGCTGTAGGCCTGTACGTTTTCACCAATCTGCGCCGCCAGCTCACGGGTTGGGGTCAGGATCAGCGCACGAACCGGGCGACGTCCTTTGAATTGCGCGTTGGTATGGCTGAGCATATTGAGCAGCGGCAAGGTAAAACCAGCGGTTTTACCGGTACCGGTCTGCGCACTCGCCATCAGGTCACGGCCTTCCAGCACGACAGGAATAGCCTGACGCTGAATAGGCGTAGGTTCGCGATAGCCCTGTTCTTCAACAGCACGCAAAATTTCGGCACTTAAGCCGAGGGAATCAAATGACATATAAGGAAAAGCTCCAGTCCACTCTAACCCGAACGGGGTTCGGTGCAGTTTCAAGAGTGGATGATCAGACGAGGCAAATGAGGCATTACCACGAGGATTCGGCACAAACTGCAGTGCGCCAGTTGGGGCGATAGTAGCACAAAACGCCGCTCTGCGTGAAGTTATCTCCTTCTCGCCTGTAACTGATGGTTACAGCCGCAGACTCTGGTAACACTTTCAGGCCGCATAATCTGCCGCGATAATCCGAAACTTTGACACAGGATAATCAATTATAAACCTGATGAATGGGTTCCCACTTTTTGCGTCCCACTTCACAGATTTGATTGCTATGCTTCTTTTCTCTCACTCCTCTGTCCATAAGGCTACATCGCTGCAACATGGAAACCTGGAAAGTAAATTTAATCTCCGTCTGGCTGGGCTGTTTTTTTACCGGCATGGCGATGAGTCAGATCCTGCCTTTTTTACCCCTTTATATCGAACAACTTGGCGTAACGTCTCATGAATCCCTGAGCCTGTGGTCAGGGCTGGTATTCAGCGGCACGTTCCTGGTTTCCGCCATCGTTGCGCCGTTGTGGGGCAGTCTGGCTGACCGCAAAGGCCGCAAACTGATGTTGCTGCGCGCCGCGCTGGGGATGGCGATTGTCATGATGTTGCAGGGGTTCGCCACCAACGTCTGGCAGCTTTTCATTCTGCGCACACTAATGGGCCTGACGTCCGGGTATATTCCCAACGCGATGGCGCTGGTCGCCTCGCAGGTCCCGCGAGATAAAAGTGGCTGGGCGCTCGGCACGCTGTCTACCGGTCAGGTATCCGGCGTGATTATCGGCCCGCTGCTCGGCGGCTTTATGGCTGACCATCTCGGCCTGCGCACGGTGTTTTTCGTCACCAGCGGCATGCTGTTTATCAGCTTTCTGATCACATTATTTTTGATTAAAGAACGCGTGGTACCGGTCACCAAAGCCAACCGTCTGAGCGGCAAAGCCGTATTTACTACGCTGCCCTACCCGTGGCTGATTGTCAGCCTGTTCGTCACCACCATGATGATTCAGCTCGCCAACGGTTCCATCAGCCCGATCCTGACGCTATTTATCCGCGAACTGTCATCGGATACCAGCAATATCGCCTTTATCAGTGGCGTGATTGCCGCCGTGCCGGGCGTTTCCGCGCTGATGGCCGCCCCGAAACTTGGCAAGCTCGGCGACCGCATTGGCGCGCATCGCATTCTGATTGCCGCGCTGGTTTTTTGCTTCATTCTGTTTTGCCTGATGGCACTGATTAATACGCCGACCCAGCTCGGGATCCTGCGTTTCATGCTCGGTTTCGGCGATGGCGCGCTGATGCCTGCGGTACAGGCGTTGCTGGTGAAATACAGCAGTGATCAGGTCACCGGCCGGATATTCGGTTACAACCAGTCTTTTATGTATCTCGGGAATGTGGTCGGGCCGCTGATTGGCTCAAGTGCCTCGGCACTGCTTGGCTTCCGCTGGGTGTTTATCGTCACGGCGATACTGGTGCTGTTCAATACGGTGCAGGTTTGGTGGAGTTTTCGGCAGGTGCCGACGGGGCGGGTCAGGTTTTGATTTGCTCCTCCCCCTGCGA
>NZ_JYDF01000105.1:0-1942 GCF_003263525.1 Rahnella sp. NRRL B-41462
GTGCCAGTCTTCATTCCTTGTCATCATGATCTCTTCCTTCTGAAAAATGATTTTCAATAAATACGCTATTAAACATACTTTTAAAAATTGCTCATACTACTCATATAAACCATATCAATGTTTCCTAAAATCCATTATTTTACTTATTTAGAAAATACATTCTTATTTTGATTTAGACAAACAATGTAAATTCCTTTTGACTTTTTCTGCACAATGCGTATCTTGAGGTAAGGAGGTGATCCAACCGCAGGTTCCCCTACGGTTACCTTGTTACGACTTCACCCCAGTCATGAATCACAAAGTGGTAAGCGCCCTCCCGAAGGTTAAGCTACCTACTTCTTTTGCAACCCACTCCCATGGTGTGACGGGCGGTGTGTACAAGGCCCGGGAACGTATTCACCGTAGCATTCTGATCTACGATTACTAGCGATTCCGACTTCATGGAGTCGAGTTGCAGACTCCAATCCGGACTACGACATACTTTATGAGGTCCGCTTGCTCTCGCGAGTTCGCTTCTCTTTGTATATGCCATTGTAGCACGTGTGTAGCCCTACTCGTAAGGGCCATGATGACTTGACGTCATCCCCACCTTCCTCCGGTTTATCACCGGCAGTCTCCTTTGAGTTCCCACCATTACGTGCTGGCAACAAAGGATAAGGGTTGCGCTCGTTGCGGGACTTAACCCAACATTTCACAACACGAGCTGACGACAGCCATGCAGCACCTGTCTCACGGTTCCCGAAGGCACTAAGCCATCTCTGGCGAATTCCGTGGATGTCAAGAGTAGGTAAGGTTCTTCGCGTTGCATCGAATTAAACCACATGCTCCACCGCTTGTGCGGGCCCCCGTCAATTCATTTGAGTTTTAACCTTGCGGCCGTACTCCCCAGGCGGTCGACTTAACGCGTTAGCTCCGGAAGCCACGCCTCAAGGGCACAACCTCCAAGTCGACATCGTTTACAGCGTGGACTACCAGGGTATCTAATCCTGTTTGCTCCCCACGCTTTCGCACCTGAGCGTCAGTCTTTGTCCAGGGGGCCGCCTTCGCCACCGGTATTCCTCCAGATCTCTACGCATTTCACCGCTACACCTGGAATTCTACCCCCCTCTACAAGACTCTAGCTTGCCAGTTTCAAATGCAGTTCCCACGTTAAGCGCGGGGATTTCACATCTGACTTAACAAACCGCCTGCGTGCGCTTTACGCCCAGTAATTCCGATTAACGCTTGCACCCTCCGTATTACCGCGGCTGCTGGCACGGAGTTAGCCGGTGCTTCTTCTGCGAGTAACGTCAATCACCACACGTATTAAGTATGATGCCTTCCTCCTCGCTGAAAGTGCTTTACAACCCTAAGGCCTTCTTCACACACGCGGCATGGCTGCATCAGGCTTGCGCCCATTGTGCAATATTCCCCACTGCTGCCTCCCGTAGGAGTCTGGACCGTGTCTCAGTTCCAGTGTGGCTGGTCATCCTCTCAGACCAGCTAGGGATCGTCGCCTAGGTGAGCCATTACCTCACCTACTAGCTAATCCCATCTGGGCACATCCGATGGCGTGAGGTCCGAAGATCCCCCACTTTGCTCTTTCGAGGTCATGCGGTATTAGCTACCGTTTCCAGTAGTTATCCCCCTCCATCAGGCAGTTTCCCAGACATTACTCACCCGTCCGCCGCTCGCCGGCAAAGTAGCAAGCTACTTTCCGCTGCCGCTCGACTTGCATGTGTTAGGCCTGCCGCCAGCGTTCAATCTGAGCCATGATCAAACTCTTCAATTAAAAGTTCGATTTGCTTCAACAAGTGAAGCGGTGCTCAGAGATTACTTCGTAATAATTCAACTAAATGAATTACTGCTTGGTCACTCTAAGACTTGATATTTTTTGCCACCGAGGTGGCTGATATCGTCTTGTGAGTGCCCACACAGATTGTCTGATAAATTGTTAAAGAGC
>NZ_JYDF01000106.1:0-626 GCF_003263525.1 Rahnella sp. NRRL B-41462
TTTTGGTGAACTCGCATCAAATAACACGTTGACCAAACCCGCTGACCATTTCTCTGTGCCCAATGAATCATCGCTTGCAGTAGGGGCAGTGATTTGCGGTCCAAAGCCAAAGCTGACAGCAGGATTGCCGGTATCAATCAGCCATGACGCGAAAAGATTAAGATCACCTGTGCCGGTTTTATGGCCGCCAGAGGGAGGTGAAGGGTATGTGTTTACAGGTAAAGAGCCACGCAGTAGCCAGTGACTTTCACCCAGCGAAAATGGCTGGGCATAACGGAACTTACTCACCGCCTGCACTACCCACCGGTAATTCCCTTGCTCGTAATCCTCTTTGGCTTTTTCAGGATATTATCGGCACCGCCCATATAATCGACAAACTTTTTCGTCGCTTCCTCAGGCAGCAACTCATCTAATGTTGCCGGCTTGCCGTCAAACCAGCCGAGATAAAGGACATAGGTTGCTTTTACATCGTGGCTGACAGAACCGTAATAACCACGGCTGCCCAGGTTTTAGCCATGCCCCACAAGAATGATGAACCAGCCCTTCCCATTCATGCCGGGAAGGGCTGGAATATCAGAACTTCGTCCAGCCGCTATCTTCTGTGGTTAAGACTCTGCTATTTTTTT
>NZ_JYDF01000107.1:0-1047 GCF_003263525.1 Rahnella sp. NRRL B-41462
CCCCAGTCACGTACCGTCTGGATGTGTTTATTAATTGCTGCACGGCTCATGCCAATGACTGTACCTAACTGCTCACCGGAATGAAATTCACCATCAGCCAAAATGGAGATCAGTTGCAGAGGAACGGTAATATCTTTCATGACAGCGCACCCACGGCGTCCACTTCACCCTTCGCGGCGATAAAACGAACCTCTGGTTCAAGCCAGATACCAAATTTCTCTGCAACAACATCACGTACATATTTAGCCAATGCACGTACATCAGCGCTGCTCGCATGATCTTTATTAATCAGTACTAACGCCTGTTTATCGTGAACTGCTGCGCCGCCAACGGTAAAACCTTTCAAACCAGCCTGTTCAATCAACCATCCGGCAGCAAGTTTAATTTGCCCATTAGCTTGTGGATAAGACGGCATAGAAGGATATTCGTTGCTGATTTTCTCTGCCACAGAAGCGTCAACAGCAGGGTTCTTGTAGAAACTCCCCGCATTGCCGGTAATGGCGGGGTCAGGTAATTTGCTCTGCCGCATCGCGCAAACTAAATCAAAGATCTGACGGGGGCTAACAGTCTCAGGATCTAAGCGAGTCAGCTCCCCATAACTCAATTTCGGCTGCCATTGTTTTGTCAGCTTCAGGCCTACGGCAATAATGGCATACCCTTCTTTATAGGAATGTTTAAATATACTCTCGCGATAACCAAACTGGCATTCGTCGGATTGCACGCGGATGACCTTTTCGCTCTGCAAATCCAAAACATCCACATAACCACAGATACTCTGCAGTTCGACACCATATGCACCTATGTTTTGAATAGGAGCAGAACCTACGCATCCGGGAATTAAAGCAAGATTCTCCAGACCTGGAATATCATGCTCTAATGCATAACAAACCAATTGATGCCAATTCTCACCAGCCCCCACATGCAGCAACCATTCCTCTGCATTTTCATCCAGCTCAATACCTTTGATCCGGTTCAGCACTACTGACCCTGCAAAATTCTCCAGGAAAAGAACATTACTTCCTTCGCCTAAAAGTAAAAAAGGCTGCT
>NZ_JYDF01000108.1:0-811 GCF_003263525.1 Rahnella sp. NRRL B-41462
TCCGTTAAAACTCTCAATAAATCCGTTCTGCGTTGGCTTACCTGGCTGGATAAGCCGTAGTTCCACACCATGCTCAAAGGCCCATTGATCGAGCGCGCGGCAGGTAAATTCCGGGCCCTGATCGGTTCTTATTGTCGCCGGATAGCCCCGAAACAACGCGATGCTGTCCAGAATACGCGTGACCTGAACGCCTGAAATACCGAAAGCAGCGGTGATCGTCAGACACTCCTTCGTGAAATCATCCACACAGGTCAGGCACTTGATCCTGCGACCGTTGACCAGTGCGTCCATAACGAAATCCATCGACCATGTAAGGTTCGGCGCATCCGGGCGAAGAAGCGGAAACCGTTCGGTCGCCAGCCCTTTACGGCGTCGTCTGCGTTTTACGCTCAGTCCATTAAGGTGGTAAATACGGTATACCCGCTTGTGATTGACGTGAAGGCCCTCCCTACGCAGCAACTGCCAGATACGCCGATAACCAAAACGTCTGCGTTCAAGCGCCAGCTCAGTAATACGCCCTGATAAATGTGCATCAGCAGCCGGACGCTGAGCATCATAACGGCAGGTCGACAGGGACAAACCTGTAAGCCTGCAGGCACGACGTTGCGACAGACCGGTCGCATCACACATCAACATCACGGCTTCCCGCTTCTGGTCTGTCGTCAGTACTTTCGCCCCAGAGCCACCTGAAGCGCCTCCTTATCCAGCATGGCTTCGGCAAGCAGCTTCTTGAGCCTGGCGTTCTCTTCCTCAAGCGACTTCAGCGCTTAACCTCGGGCACCTCCATACCGCCATACTTCTTACGCCAGGT